>CANREO010000133.1 GCA_947629635.1 uncultured Clostridia bacterium | reverse complement strand
CGGCAGCGTCCCTTTGCAGGCTCGCTTTGATGTCGGCTATGTTCACTCTCACTCTCCGCGAAATGCTTGTATCCAATGTAAGCGCCGCACCGTCGTTTGAAAGCGACCATCCTGCAAATTGTTGTCCGGCAGGAGCAGTGAATTGCTGTGCGGTAATATCTATCTTGCTATTGCTTCCGTATTGTTGTGTGGTGGGAGCTATCTCGCCTGTGCCGCCGTTGTTGTCGTATGAGATGGTGATATTAGCTGCCGTCCACTGCGCGGTGATGCGAATATCCTCTGTCGGGTTGTATTTTGCGTCGGGAGCCATATGCTCGCAACCCTCTATCGTTGCCCAACTGCTCTCGCCTGTCGCGCGCTCTATCTTATAATCTACAAATTTGTATCCCTCTCTCGTCCAGCGATTTGCCTTCCGCGTGATCTCTGCTCCCGCTGTCACCTGCTCGTCGGCAGGAGTGTTCTGCGTGATGTTGTAAACTCCGCTGTAGTACTTTACGGTGACCTTGTGGGTCTCCCATTGCGCGACGAATGTCACGCTCTTTGTGAGGTTGTATGTGCCGTCCGCCTCATATACGTTGACGTCATCGCCCTCTTTTACCTTCCATCCGAGGAAGTCCTTCCCTGCCCAGTCAAAGCCTATGTCGGGCAATGTGAAGTTGCTGTCGGCCGCCTCCGCCCAAGCCGCTTCGGGGCCTTGTTCCGCGCCGTCGTACTCGCCAAGCTCGTAGACTATGTTGCGGAAAGTCCAGCCGGCCTTGTCCTGCGGAGCTTGCGGAATGCCGGGATCGGCTACCGTTGCGTTGTAGTCAACCGTCTTTGTCGCAAATACGTCCTCGCCCACCTTAAAGTTTACGGTGTGCGTCTCGATATCCCACTGTGCGGTGATCGTCGTATCCGCTTCGATCTTGACTTTTTCGCCCGCTGCCTTGACGTCGCCGTCTGCGATCTTCCAGCCGGCAAAGTCATAGTGCTCACGCTCAATAGCAAGCTCGGGCAAAGTGATCTCTTCGCCTTTGGCTATCTCTACCGTGTCATTTGCGATCGCCTCGCGCCAGGCTGTCTGCTGCGCCTCGGTCAGGCCCTCGAAGCCCGGTGCATATGTAATAGTCACCGTGCCGGGGTCCTGCGGTTTATCGTCGCAAGCAACCAACGCAATCATAGCCACAAGCGCCACTATTGCGACAAGCAATAATAATAAAGACTTGCGTTTTGCCATAATTTATTCTCCTTTTTTAAATTATTTCGTATTATTTTGCGAGTTTTTGCTTGTATGCGGTTCAGTCCGCAAGTTTTACGATCTCGCTCTCGTATCCTGTGATCGCTCCCGACAACGGGTCTTTCACCTCTCTCAACGTGACTTGATATCTGCCCTGCATGTTCTCGGGCGCGGAGGGATCATCCACCGTAAACGTCAAGTAGAATTCGCCGTCCGAATTGAAAGTGTCGTTGGCGCCGTTTCTCGTCGCGTCAAACTCAAACGTCGCCGTGACCTGCGTCGCCAACTCGCCCTCGGCAAGCACAAGCAACAACTTGGCGTCTTTCACGTTGTAATATTTGTCTCTTGTGATCACAACGCTGCCTATCCCGTTTTTGTCCTTAAACGCGGTGGAGTAGGCGTTTTGCTCCTTGGTGTACGTAAAGGTCTTCGCGCTTTCGTCCACAGTCACATAGATGAAGTAAGTTGTGCTTTGATAGTTGTATTTGATCACATATAGGTCGCCTTCATGCTGCGTCACTTCCCAAGTCATCCAGGATTCGACAGTGATGTTGGGCCAATCCTTCAAATGTCCGTTGACGTAAATGTGTGAGCCCGTAAACCAGAATTGCAGGTACGACTCGCCGTCATCGGCATGATTGTATGTGTCGGATTTATAGTCAAGGCTTGCGTCGTATGTGAAGCTCTTGTCAACTGCAAACGTAAACGTGACGTTGGCAGTGCCCAGCCTCATGGTATACTTTCTGCCTATGACGCTCAACTTGCCGTCGACGGGGGCTTCATATCCCTTTGGCATAAACTTGACGTCTACGATAAAGCTCGACTCGTTCGTGATGACCATATCGTCAAAGTTGTAGTTGACTTGCAATGTCGATTTGTCAGCCGCCGTGTAAGTCACCCAGCCGTTCATCTTGACAAGTTTGCGATTTACGCCGTCCAGATTCATGCTCAGCACTCCGTCCTCGAGCGTGGCGTTGACTATCGATTCCGTATTGGTAGTGCTGTCATACACATAAAATACGATGTGCGTATCATCCGTAAACTCGTACAGCCCGACCGACAGACCCATAAGCTCCGCCCTGCCGTAGAAATAGTTGATGGTAGGCTCGCCTATTTCTATCCACTTGAAGTTGGCAAGCTCGTTGTCAAGCAACGTGCGCACGTAGGGTCTGAAAAATCTTCCCCAGGTCGGCGCCGCATAGAAGCTCCTTCCTATCTGCACGTCTTTGACTGAATTTCTGTATGACTCGATGCCCGTAAACGCGTCCTTGCCCAGCACGGGGATGGTGGTGTTGTCGTCAAAGATAAACATGACGGTCACAGTCGTTCCGGTGCTGTCGTCGCTGCCGCACTCGTAAAACGCTTCCTGCCCCAATTGCGCAATGTTCGGACCAAATGTGATCTTGACGAGCTTCAGGCAGCCTGCAAACGCGGCTTCACCTATGTCGACTATCGACGGCAACTCTATCTCCGTCAGCGCGTAGCACGCGTAAAACGCCTCCATATCTATTGTCGTCAGATTTGTCGCAATGATTTCTTCCAACGCTATACAATTTCCGAACGCCCTGTATCCGACCTTCGTGACGTTGTTGAGGTCGACGCTCGTTATATCCATGCCGTTGAACACTTGCGCGCCTATCTCCGTCACTTCATCGGGTATGAGGATATCCGTCACGTCGGACTTTGGATTGTACTTGGTAAGCACGTTGCCTTCTATCACCCACTCGGGCTTGTTGGCAAGCTCCGTCAAAGTCGTGATCTCGTACGGGCAATCCGTCCATGCCTCCCTGTATGCCGTAAGCGCGCTGTCGGGCACGATGATCACAAAGTTGGATTTCGGCCATCTGAACGGGTTGTTTGCGTCCGTCCAATCGATATCGATCGGGTTAGCGGCTTTGAAGGTCGCTTGGACCATCGTATGGTTGTTTTCAAATGCGCGCGCGCCGATCGTTTTCATGTATCACGACGCTGCGCAAATTGACGTCCGTACGCACATAGTTCATGGCGTCGTCGTCTATTTCCGTCACGTTTTCGGGCACGGTAAACACCACGGAATTGTACATAGGTTGACCGCTTTCGTCGCGTATCACGCCCTTCAGCACTCCGTTTTGTATGTCAAGCCCCGATACGTTCACCGCAAAGCTGCCAATGCCGTCGCCCGTGGCGCCCCATACGATCGTAAATACCATCTGACCGCCTACTCTATAGCCGTCGTTGCCGTCGCTCTCGTAAAATGTGAAAAACAGATTGGTATATTCCTCGCCGGTGAGATAATATAAGCCCTCCAACTCCTCGTCGCCCGATGCGTCTCTGTAAATTGCCGCATTGTAGCCGCCAAGTTCCAACGAAGCGCCGTTTTCGCCGATCAATTTGCCCTCCAGCCCTTCATTTTCTCTGATGAACAGCATCACCTTTCCTTGTTCGGTAGTAGTGTAAGTAAGCATGAAGTGGAAGGACTCGGATGTGCCGTCCTCCGGCACAAACAGCCACTCTCCGTAGAGATTTATGTGCTCAGAATCTTCCGCCGTATAATATCCTTCTATGATCTCGCCTACGCCGTCATCCGCATTCGGATCATAGGTGATCATTCTCGCCACGCCGTAGCCGTTCAGTTGAAATACATCCTGATAGATCTCGGAGCCTTGCATGTCATACTCTAAATAGCTGCCGCTTTCACCGCCCTGTTTATTGTAAGAGCCTTTGTATGAAGCTTTTGCCTCTCCCGTGATATTGTCGGGATATATGCCTTCGAGCAAAGCGAAATAAAATCCATTTTCCGTAGGCTTTTGAGTCGCAACGTCGATTTCGATATATGTATAATCGCCGTGGTCTTCGTCATACTCGTATTTGCCGTACGCCGTCCCGAAATAGATTTGACCGCCCTTCATTTCGGCAGTTTGGCAAAGCCCGAAACCGTCCAAGTACAATAAACTTTCATAAAATGCATTTATATATCTATAATCCTTATATATATATAGACCTTCCTCTTCTCCCTTGTATATGAAGTACATCTGTCCTTCTTCTGCCGCCGGATAGATCCTGCCTGTTTCCGTTGCCTCCATGGCGTTGAGATAGTCGTCTCCACTCGGAGCGAAGCTGTCGTCGTTGTAAAAGTTGAATGTCAAATACAGCCCCGCAATCTGATCATATCCCAAATATCCGGGCACTTTTTCGCCTTCCTTGACGCGATACACGCTGCCTTTGCTGCCAAAGACGCCCATTGTGTGGATGTAAATTATGTCGGACGGATTGTCCCTGTTGCTCACGCCCTGATCCCAGCACGCAACGATCTCATAATCCCTGTCTATCTCTCTTGGCAGCAACAAAACTTCCTGGTCCGATTGATCGTTGAACCATGTCCAGTCGCCAAACATATATCCCGGCCTCGAAAGCACGCTGCTGTCCGGCTTGTCTATCGTTGCGCCGTGTGGCAAACTGTATCCTTCTATCTCGCCCGTCGCGTCATTCGCGCCGTTGTCGAAGGTCACTTCATACCAGTTGCGGATGAAATATGCGCTTATCTCATTGCCGCTTTCCCCGATTGTGATGGTCTTCACCTGCCCGGCATGCTCCGGCAACAACGGCGAAAATCCCGTCGGTATGGCGGTGTATGTAAAGCTCTTGCCGACCTCGGCATAGCCTGTCGCGTCCTCCATGTCGAACTCATCTTCGACAACGTCCTTTCCGTTCAGCTTTTGCTTGTAGATGTGAGCGGTATATTCTGCCTCCCACACCGCCGTAAGAGTGACGTCCTCGTTGGGCATGACCGTGTTTTGCGTCAGCATCGCGCCGTTCATTCTCCAGCCCCCGAAGTGCAACGCGCCCTTTGTGGGAAGCACGTTTTCTATTGCGCCCATTATCGACGCGCCTGCCGCCACCGTCACTTCGGCTGTGCTTACTGAACCGCCGTTGGCGTCCAAAGTCACCTTAAACGCGTTCTGCTCCCACTTGCCGTAATATGTAACGTCTTTGTTCGGTATCGTGTCGGGAAGTTCCACCGGCTCTCCCGAAAAATCGCTGTTCAAATACCATCCGACAAAAGCATAGTTGCCTTCGCGCGTTGGAACAGGCTTTGTGTATGTGCTGCCGGGCTTTCCTACGACGTCGTCTATCCGAATGCCTTCCGCGACAAATTTCATAGTCACTTTGCCATTGTCCGTACACGCCACTGCCAAAACGCTCACTGCCAGCAGCAAGAGGATCACAAGCAATATTGACACGCTTTTTTTCATCTTCATATATCCGACTCCATAACTTCAAAGATATATCTTTAAAGTAATATATTTTATAGTTCATGACATTATAAGCCGATTTCGTATATTAATTGTATAAATATTCGATAGTGAATATTAAAAAAATAAAATAACCATATAATATACAAAAAATGCATAAATTTGCATATTGTATAAATTTGACGCCAATGATTGCCGAAAAAATTTACAAAAATTGCGAAATTTGTAAGAATTTGGCATTCTAATGAGGTTTGATTTTTTGCAAATTTGTATAAAATTTTATCAAAAAATTTCAAAATTTTGCAAAATTATGCAAAACTACAAAAAAAGTCCCCCGTTTTTATACACAGGGGACTGATCCCTAAATCGAATTTAACGCTCTTCCTCGCTCTCCGAAAGTTCGATCTCTGCGTTTTCCGACGCGTCTGTCGCGTCGTCTTTCCGATTGCCTTCAGCCGCTTTTTTCGCCTCTTTTGCGTCCTTTCTCGCCTTCCTCTTGGCGGCCAATTTTGGCAATTTTCCCTTTTTAAGCAACACC
>CANREO010000132.1 GCA_947629635.1 uncultured Clostridia bacterium | reverse complement strand
GTTGCGATAGACGGGCTCGTCGAGACTGAGAGCTTGAATTATCGCCCTAGGGCGAAGATCAAACACTTCTTTCACAAGTTCGGCGATCTTTTCGTCATCGATAACACCTGTACCAAAGCTGTTTGCGTATACCGAGACGGGATGCGCCATACCTATGGCATAGGCAATTTGCAGTTCGATCCTGCGACAGACTCCGGCTGCCACAAGATTTTTGCATACATAACGCGCCATATACGTACCGCTTCTGTCCACCTTCGTCGGATCTTTACCGCTGAAAGCGCCGCCACCATGAGGGCAAACGCCGCCGTATGTATCAACGACTATCTTTCTACCTGTCACGCCGCTGTCGCCTGCGGGTCCGCCGATCACGAATCTCCCGGTGGGATTGATATAAAACTTTGTATCATCATCGAGATACTTTGACGGTATGGCATGCTCGATGACTTTTTCGATGATGTCCGTTTCCAAAGTGTCGCGGTCTATGCCTTCATCATGCTGACAGCTGACGACGACCGTATCCACACGCTTGGGAATATCGTCCTCGTACTCGACTGTCACCTGTGCTTTGCCGTCGGGTCGCAGCCATTCTATATCGCCGTCCTTACGGGCTTCCGCCAGCCTTCGAGTGAGCGCGTGCGCAAGCATTATGGGGAGGGGCATAAGTTCCGGCGTCTCGTCACAAGCATATCCGAACATCATTCCCTGATCTCCGGCGCCAATCCTGTCAAAATCGTCATGGCTGTCCGTATCGGACGCATCATCCACGCCCATTGCTATGTCCGGGGACTGCTCGTCAATGGAAGTAAGCACGGCGCATGTCTTATAATCAAAGCCCAAGGTGCTGTCATTATATCCTATATCGCTCAATACTCCTCTGACGATATTGGGTATGTCGGCATAGTGTTCGGTAGTCACTTCGCCGACAACCATCACCATGCCCGTAGTCGCGCAAACCTCTATCGCCACTCTGGCATTTGGGTCATCTGCGATAATATCATCGAGAATCGCATCGGCGATCTGGTCGCATACCTTATCCGGATGTCCTTCGGTGACTCTTTCGGATGTAAAAAATTTTTTCGTCATAGATTTACGTCTTCCAACTCGTTGGCATCGGCTTCCATTCCCTTTGGCATCTCCTGAATGTCGGAAGCGGACGGAGTGACATGCACCGTGCTTATATTCTTGTAGCACTTCATGCCCGTACCGGCCGGGATAAGCTTGCCTATGATGACATTTTCTTTAAGGCCGAGCAATTGATCGACTCTGTTGTTGATAGCCGCTTCTGCCAATACTTTTGCTGTCTCCTGGAATGACGCCGCCGACAGGAATGATTCCGTTGCAAGAGCCGCTTTGGTTATGCCGAGCAAAGTGCGCTTCGCGCTTGCCGGTTCGCCGCCGTTTTCAAGCGCTTTTTCGTTTTCGTCTTCGTATGTGAACAAATCGACCAAAGTGCCAGGCAACATATTGGTATCGCCTTGATTTTCGATCCTGACCTTGCGCAACATCTGTCTGACAATGACCTCGACGTGTTTATCATTGATTTCAACGCCTGCCGTACGATAGGCGGATTGAACTTCCTTCGCAATATATTCCTGCACGCCTTTGACACCCTTTGCACGCAACATATCCTGCGGATTGATAGAACCTTTGGTGAGCGGATCGCCCGCGCCTATCTCCTCGCCCTCGGAGACCAAAATATTCGCATTATAAGGAATGGCATATTCCTTCGTCTCGCCGTCCGGACCCGTAACCGTAATATTGCGGCGGTCGTCCGAGATGTGCACAAATCCGTGATTTTCCGTAATGACTGCTTTTCCCTTAGGATTGCGCGCTTCAAACAACTCTTCGACACGAGGCAGACCCTGTGTGATATCGTCGTCCGTTGCGACGCCGCCCGAGTGGAAGGTCCTCATCGTCAACTGAGTGCCAGGTTCGCCGATCGATTGCGCCGCGATTATACCTACCGCTTCACCTATCTTGACGGGGTTGCCCGACGCCATATTTTTGCCGTAGCATTTTACGCACACTCCGTTTCTTGTCTTACAAGTGAGTATCGAACGGATGAGCACGCCCGGTTGATGATGCATGTCGGCACCGTTTTTCTCCCAATAAGTCGTAAGAATATTGTCTATTTCTTTTGCTTTATCCGTAGATATGAGGGTGTCTGCTTCGCAAATCACTTCGCCGGTTTCGGGATTTAAGACATCGTTTATTGTGTATCTTCCCGCAATTCTATCGGCAAGAGCTTCAATCACGCTCTTTTCGTCGCGGATAGCTGTGATAAAGGTGCCCTTTGTATCTCCGCAATCTTGCTCGCGCACGATAACAGAATGGCTGACATCCACAAGACGCCTCGTCAAATATCCTGAGTCGGCCGTCTTCAATGCCGTATCGGCCAAGCCCTTTCTTCCGCCGTGCGAGGAAATGAAATATTCCAAAACGGACAACCCTTCGCGGAATGACGCGCGCACAGGCAACTCGATCGTCTTACCCGACGGATCCGCCATAAGTCCGCGCATACCGGCAAGCTGTCTTATCTGGCCCATGCTTCCGCGAGCGCCTGAGTTTGCCATCATCCAGATCGGGTTGAAATCGTCAAGACCTTTCTTCAGTTCGCTTTCGACTTTATCTGCAGCCTCTTTCCAGATCTTTATCACTTCTTTATAGCGGCCCTCATCAGAGAACACGCCTCTTGCGTGAAGCTTTTCGATTTTGACCACCTGTGCCTCAGCGTCGGCGATTATCTTCTTCTTGTCGCCGGGAATATGCATATCGAAAACGGAAGCCGTGATTGCGCCGATCGTGGAATACTTATATCCGAGCGCTTTGATCTTATCAAGCATCTCGGCAGTCTCCGTTGCGCCATGATATTTGAAGCAATTGTCGACAATCATGCTGAGTTGTTTCTTGCCGATAGCCATAGCCTTCTTGCCCAAAGCCTTTTGGATTTCTTCGCGTAGAGCCGTGACCTCGCGTTTGTTCGCCTCGTCGTCAAGATCAAGCTCTCCTGCAGCCTTAATCGCCGCAGCTATGTTCTCGAGCGTTGCATCGGACAAATCGTCTCTCTTTAATATTGTACGGGCACGCGCGAAAGACTCATCTGTCGTTTCGCCACGGAAGAGGTCGGCAATGGCATGGAACTGCTTTTGATCGATGCAAGCGTTTATACCCAAAATTCCTTCGACTTCGAGTTGGCCTCTCATATTTGGCACGCTTCTGTTGACAAATTGCAGATCCTGCGGAATGTTGTCGTTGAAGATGCAACGACCGAGAGTCGTATGCAACAGTTGATATCCGACCGTTCCGTCATCATGCGCCACCTTGACGCGAATGTAACACAGAGATTGCAATGTAAGCGCTTTCTCTTGATACGCCAATACCGCCTCGTCAAAGGAGCTGAAGTATTTGCCTTCGCCTTCTGCACCCGGCTTTACAATCGTCAGATAATAGGACCCGATAACCATATCCTGCGTTGGCGAAACGATAGGCTTGCCATCGCTGAGCTTGAGGATATTGTTTGTGCAGAGCATGAGGATTCTGGCCTCTGCCTGAGCCTCGATCGAAAGCGGCACGTGCACTGCCATCTGGTCGCCGTCGAAGTCGGCGTTGAACGCGCCGCATGCGAGCGGATGGAGTTTGATAGCTCTTCCCTCGACAAGCACGGGTTCAAATGCCTGAATGCCCAAACGGTGAAGCGTAGGAGCACGGTTGAGGAGCACGGGATGATCTTTTATGATCTCCTCCAAAATGTCCCACACCTGATTCTTGCCAGTATCCACAAAGCGCTTCGCGCTCTTGATATTGTGGCAAAGATTGCGCTCCACCAACTTATTCATGATAAACGGCTTAAACAACTCAAGCGCCATCTCCTTGGGAAGACCGCATTGATACAGTTTGAGTTCGGGGCCCACGACTATAACGGAACGACCGGAATAGTCCACGCGTTTGCCGAGCAAATTCTGACGGAAACGTCCCTGCTTGCCTCGCAACATACCCGAAAGCGACTTCAGATCCCTGTTGCCGGGACCTGCCACGGCCTTGCCGCGTCTGCCGTTGTCGATGAGGGCGTCCACGGCCTCTTGAAGCATACGTTTTTCATTGTGAACGATGATCTCGGGCGCGCCCAACTCTTTAAGCTTTTTGAGACGGTTATTGCGGTTGATGACTCTTCTATAAAGGTCATTTAGGTCGCTTGTCGCAAATCTTCCGCCGTCCAGCTGAACCATAGGTCTAAGTTCGGGAGGAAGCACGGGAAGCACATCCATGACCATCCATTCGGGCTTATTGCCGGATTGACGGAATGCTTCTACGATTTCCAACCTCTTGACTGCCTTAAGCCTCTTTTGCCCGACAGAATCGGCGATAACAGCTTTAAGTTGCTTGCTTTCAGTCTCAAGATCAACTTCCATAAGAAGTTCCTTAACGGCCTCTGCACCCATACCGACTCTAAAGTCTTTGGAATCATACTTTTCAAGCAAATCGCGATACTCTTTGTCGGATATAACTTGCTTCTTTGTTATTTCCTCCGCCTTACCGGGGTCAAGCACGATGTAGGATACAAAGTACACGACTTGCTCCAACTCTTTAGGTGAAATATCCAGCAAAATGCTGATCCTTGAAGGCACGCCTCTCAGATACCAGATATGGGTCACGGGACAAGCAAGCTCTATGTGCCCCATTCTTTCACGGCGAACCTTGGATTTTGTCACTTCGACGCCGCACTTTTCACAAATAACGCCTTTATAGCGTATCCTCTTATATCTGCCGCAATGGCATTCCCAATCGCGCGTAGGCCCGAAAATTCGCTCGCAAAACAGTCCGTCTCGCTCGGGTTTTTGAGTGCGATAGTTTATGGTCTCGGGCCTGGTTACCTCGCCGTATGACCACTCTCTTATTTTCTCGGGAGATGCAATCCCTATTTGAATAGCGTCAAAATTGCTAAGTTCGTACATACTGTTTCCTCCTCGATCACTCTTCGTCGGTGCTACCCGTTCCAAAGATGTCCCCAAGATCCGGGGTTCCCTGTGTCAACGCGTCGAAAATGCTCTCGTCATCATCGTCTGTGTCAAACATATTCGATGTGTCATCATTCTTGTCGTCCATGCCGAAGTTTGCAAAGATATTGCCGTCCTCCATGAGGTCGATCTCCTTCAACTCGTCATGCTTTATTTGTGCCGGTTCGAAATCAAGTTCGTCGTCAGAATAATCGCGCAATTTGATCTCATCTCTTTCTTCTGTCAACACTTTTACGTCAAGGCCGAGGCTCTGAAGTTCCTTGACCAAAACCTTAAACGATTCGGGGATCCCGGGTTCGGACACATAACTTCCTTTTACGATTGATTCATAAGTCTTTACACGGCCCACGACGTCGTCGGATTTCACCGTCAAAATTTCTTGCAACATATTCGCCGCGCCGTACGCCTCCAACGCCCAGACTTCCATTTCGCCGAAACGCTGTCCGCCGAATTGAGCTTTTCCGCCCAAAGGTTGCTGCGTCACAAGGCTGTAAGGGCCTGTAGACCTTGCATGGATCTTGTCGTCGACAAGGTGATGCAGTTTGAGATAGTACATATAGCCGACTGTCGCGCGATTTTCAAACGGTTCACCCGTCCTGCCGTCGTAAAGTTGGATCTTGCCGTCGACTTCGCCGTCGTCGTTGACAAGCCCTACTTGCTGGAACAGCGCCTTGATATCCTGCTCGTTGGCGCCGTCGAACACGGGAGTGGCGACCTTCCAATCGAGCATATGAGCTATGAGTCCAAGGTGCACTTCAAGCACCTGACCAATATTCATACGCGACGGCACGCCCAAAGGATTGAGCACTATTTGAAGCGGAGTACCGTCTGCCATAAACGGCATATCCTCTTTGGGCAAAACTCTGGACACGACGCCTTTGTTGCCATGACGACCGGCCATCTTGTCGCCCACGGAAATTTTTCTCTTTTGAGCGATATATACGCGTACAAGTTTGTTTACGCCGGGAGCCAACTCGTCCTTGTTCTTTCTCGTAAACACTTTGACATCTACAACTATGCCGCTTTCGCCGTTTGGAACGCGCAACGAAGTGTCGCGCACTTCTCTGGCTTTTTCGCCGAATATCGCGCGCAACAATCTCTCTTCGGGAGTGAGTTCCGTCTCGCCCTTGGGAGTGACCTTACCGACAAGTATGTCGCCCGCTTTGACCTCTGCACCGACCATGACGATGCCGTCTTCGTCAAGGTTTTTGAGCGCTTCGTCACTGAGGTTGGGAATATCTCTTGTGATCTGCTCTTCGCCCAACTTCGTATCACGGCACTCGATTTCATACTCTTCGATATGAATTGAAGTATACAGGTCGTCTCTGACCAACTCCTCGCTGATCAATACGGCGTCCTCGTAGTTGTAGCCCTCCCAACTCATAAAGCCGATGAGCATATTCCTGCCGAGGGCGAGCTCGCCATGATCGCAAGCCGGACCGTCTGCGAGCACGGTGCCTTCGCTTATCATATTGCCCTCCTCGTCAAATTTGGGTCCGAAAACTTTGTCGCCCTTGCTGACGATGGGATGTTGATTTATACAAGTCGATTGGTTGGATCTTTCAAACTTGCTGAGAATATAAGTATCTGTTGTGCCGTCCGCGCAATTGACAACTATTCTGTCGCTGTCGACATAGCTTACGAAACCGTCGCGCTTGGCAATTTTGAGCACGCCGCTGTCATAAGCGATCTTATGCTCCACGCCCGTCGCGATCATTGGCGCTTCGGGTTTAAGAAGAGGCACCGCCTGACGTTGCATGTTGGAACCCATAAGAGCACGGTTTGTATCGTCGTTTTCCAAGAACGGTATCAGCGCCGTAGCAATCGATATCAACTGCTTTGGATTGACATCCATATAATCCGCGCGAGCTCTCGGCACTTCGCGAATATCCTTTTGTATACGGCAATTGACGCGCTGACGCACAAAACGGCTGTTTTCATCCAACTCCTCGTTAGCTTGAGCGATGACGTATTTATCCTCTTCGTCGGCAGCCATATACACGACCTCATCCGTGACTACGGAGTCGATCACCTTGCCGTCTTTATCGTATGTCTTGGCTATTTTGCGATACGGCGTTTCTATAAAGCCATACTCGTTGACCTTAGCGTATGAAGACAATGAAGTGATGAGTCCGATGTTTTGACCTTCCGGCGTTTCTATCGGGCACATGCGTCCGTAGTGGGAGTGGTGAACGTCGCGCACTTCGAAGCTGGCGCGCTCTCTGTTCAAACCACCGGGGCCGAGAGCCGAAAGTTTACGCTTGTGCGTAAGCTCAGCAATCGGGTTGGGCTGATCCATAAACTGACTCAACTGCGAAGAGCCGAAAAACTCTTTGATCGCGCTTGTCACGGGACGGATATTTATAAGAGTCTGAGGAGTGATCTCCGCATTCTCCTGAGCGGCGGACATTCTCTCCTTGATGACTCTCTCAAGACGGGATATGCCGATGCGGAACTGATTTTGCAGCAGCTCGCCCACGGCGCGCACGCGACGATTGGAAAGATGGTCGATGTCGTCGCAAGTACCAAACCCGTATCTCAACCCGAGATTGTAGTTTGTTGTAGCAATAATATCGTCCGTAGTAATATGCTTATACACAAGCTCGTCGACGGAACTCTTTATAGCAAGAAGAAGTTGATCTTTATCGTCCTTAAACTCGTCCATCAACTTTTTGAGGTTGGGATAATATACTTTTTCGAGGATGCCCAACTCTCTGGGCTTGCAATCGACTACCGCGTCGAGATCGAGCGTATTGTTGCCGATCATTTTAAACTTGTGCGCCTTTCCATCCTTGCCTTGATACTCGAGCCAAACGATGTTTACGGCGTTATTTTGGATTTGCTTGCCGACCTCTTCGGTGACGATATCGCCCTTGTTTGCGATAATCTCGCCGGTGATCTCGCTGACCACGTCTTTTGCAAGTTTATATCCCACTACGCGCGTGCCTATGGCTAGTTTCTTGTTGTACTTATAACGCCCGACTCTTGCTAAATCATATCTCTTATAGTCATAAAAAGTATTGTTGATAAGTATATTCGCGCCTTCGACGGTTGGCACCTCGCCCGGGCGCAAACGGCGGAACAGATCGATTTTGCCCTGCTCTTCGGACTTGCAATTTACGTCCTTCTTGCAAGTTTCCACGATCATCTCGTCGCCGCCGAAGAGATCGATAAGTTCCTCATCGGTACCGTATCCGAGCGCACGCAGAAGAGTGGTGGATGTGATCTTTCTCATCCTGTCCACATGCACCCATTGCACGTCGGAAGAATCTTGTTCGTATTCTAGCCAAGCGCCGCGGTTCGGGATGACCGTCGTTGCATAGCGTGGGACACCGTTTTTGTCCAAAACTCTGTCATTATATACGCCGGGGCTTCTGACAAGCTGGCTCACAATGACTCGCTCTGCGCCGTTGATGACAAAAGAGCCCGCTTCCGTCATCAAGGGGAAATCGCCCATAAATACTTCCTGCTCTACGACCTCGCCGTTTTCCTTATTGGTGAGGCGCACCTTCACCTTCAGGGGCACAGCATACGTTGCGTCGCGATCCTTACACTCTTTCACGGAGTATTTAGGCTCGCCGTCAAGCCTGTGGGAAAGAAATTCCAACTCGAGCTTGTCCGAGAAGTCGGAAATCGGAGAATAATCTCTGAAAACTTCGTCCATGCCCTCGCCGATAAAATTAGCGTAGGAATCCTTTTGCACCTCGATAAGATAAGGGATGGACAGGACGTTTTTGATTTTAGAGAAATCGTGTCTGAGCGTCGTGCCGTACATTTGATCGTGAATTCTTTGGGACATATATTCACTCCTTAAAAAAATTACCGATTTCAGAGCCCCGAAAAAATTTTTTGCGCCTCTCCGAAATTTTTGTTTTCGGTAGACCCGAAAGAAATTTCAGGGCTATTGATTTTGATATATTTAGGCTACAATAATTATGTCTTTATAACCCCCTACCCCCAAAAACAACTGTTTTAAGGGGTAGAGACCTGTATTATTGCGCAGTTTTTCATTATATATTGATTTGTCAATAATGTCAAGCCTCGATATGCCATAATTTTGTGATTTTTTATTTTTTCGTCCGTCGCGATATTGCATGACGAGTTTTTTCACTGTATAATGGTATCAACCCTATCGCGAGAGGATATTATGCGCATAGACAAGTTTTTGAAAATTTCCAGAGTGATCAAACGCCGTACCGTGGCGCAGGAGGCGTGCGACGGTGGCAGGATAGAAATAAACGGCAAACCGGCAAAACCGTCCAAAGAGGTCAAGATAGGCGATATGGTCAAGGTGTCATTCGGCAATCGCGCGCTTCTTTTCGAAGTACTGTCCACCGATGAGAAGCAAACAAAGCAATCTGCCGAAAATATGTACAGGGTCGTCGAACAGACGGAATAACGGTGAACGTATGAAATGCAACGTCATAATCGCCGCGGGCGGAAAAAGCCAGCGTTACGGAGAAAAAAACAAACTCTTTGAGCCGCTAAACGATACGGTGGTGCTGGTTGAAGCTATAAAGCCGTTTTTGAATTTTAGTTGCGTCAGCAAAATCATTGTGGGGATAGAAAGCACCTATGCGGACGAATTGCTTGCGGCAATCGATGCCGCAAAACTTTCCGACGAACGACATATATCGCTGCGCATAGGAGGCAAGAGTCGCACTCAAACAGTAAAGAACGCGCTCGAAGCCGTCGAGGACGATGCAGACGTCGTCATGATCCACGATGGCGCAAGACCATATGCGTCGGAGAGCTTGATACGCTCCGTACTCGAAGCCTTAAAGCATGCGGATGCGGCGCTGCCGCTAATTTCGCTTACCGACTCGCTTGTAAGAGTTGACGACGGTATAAGCCCCGTAGACAGACAACTTTTCAAACGCGTCCAAACGCCTTTCGCCGCAAAGGCCAAAATTTTGAAAAAGGCATATGAAAATGCAGAAACGGACTTTTATGATGATGTAAGCGTGATAAAAACTATCGATAATGTAAAAATATCGTATGTTGACGGAGATGAAAAAAATATAAAAATAACCTATCCTTCGGATATAAAATTTCCTCCTCTTACAGGTTGCGGTTATGACATACATCGCCTGACATCGGGCAGTGGAATTATGCTTTGCGGCGTCAAAGTACCCTGTGAATTTGCCGCTGTCGCGCACAGCGACGGCGATGTCCCTATCCATGCCATCATGGACGCTATACTTACTGCTGTGGGCGAAAAGGACATCGGGCATTATTTCCCCGTAGACGATCCGAAGTATGACGGCGCCAACAGTGCCGAACTATTGAGCAAAGTCGTCGGCATAGCCTTGACAAAAGGATATCGACCTTCCAACGTCTCTGTCGGCATCATCGCCGAAAAACCCATGTTGTCGCCCTATATAAACAAAATGAAGAAAAGTCTTGCAACATTCTTGGGCATCTCGGAAGAGCGCGTAGGCGTCGCAGCCACCACCAATGAAGGTGTCGGCGTCCTTGGCGCTCAAGAGGCCGTAGCGGCGTTTGCAAGCGTAAACATGATTCACATCTGAGCGCGTTGTGCGCTTGTCGCAACCGACGAAAACATTTGCTCCATAAGGCGCATGCAGTCTCCAAGTTGCCGCGCCTTTTTTGATTGCAAATATTTCCTTTCCGTTTCCTTCTTCTCCTCGGGGTGTTCTATCCAGTAGTCCAGCACTCTGGCCAGATCCTTCGGGTCGCGGCTGCGGAATACGCATCTGCCGTCGACGGCAAGCTCTTTAGTCGCGCTCAGCGGCGAGTCCGACACCACCGTCAATTTGCCGCAAGTAATCGCCTCGAGGCAGGCTATCCCCTCCAGCTCGATTTGAGCGGGATGACAATATATGTCGCAATAATTCAACACTTTTGAAATTTCATGTCTGTCAAAAAGTCGGAAGATCGGATGCACGGGCAACTTTTTTGCAAGACGCATATAAAATCTGTCTCTTACGCCCTGTCCCGCGAGGATAAGTTGAATTTGGTTTTTATATTTGGAATATTTTATTGATCTTATAAGCGTATCCTGCGACTTTTCGCGCGCATATCTGCCTATAGAGCAAATGACTATTCGTCCGACAAGCTCCGGTGGTTTGGCAATCGTCTGCGGAGCGACGCAAGGGTCTACGCCGTTTGAGATTACATATCCGTTTGTTTTGACTCCTATACAATTTTCGAATATATCTCTGACAAATTGGGTTGGATAATGTATGGCGTCCACATATCTGTAAAAGCTGCGGTAAAGGTGGCGATACACGCTGCGCTGAAGAGCTTTCAGTCGCTCCGCGCCAAGATACGCGGTTATGTTTTCCGCCTGTTGATGGAAGCCGGCGGAAATGGGAATGCGATGTTCCTTGCAATATGCCAGAGCGGCCCTGCCAAGCTCAAACGGCAACATACAATGAACAAGCTGTACGTCCTTAAGCGCCTCGGCAACAACGCGCTCCTGCCCTTTTGCAAGCGTCACGCCTATCCTGTCCACATAAGCGTCCAACAGCTTTCCAAGGCGCAAGCGCGGCGCGACAAAAAATCCTTCCTCGCCCTGCCTTTCGCAGTCGGCGCAGAGCACCCTGACATCGTGCCCGAAAGCCTTTAGATGTCTGATCAAATTCATAGCGGCAACAGTAGTGCCGTTGTTCTCCTTGCCGAGCACGTCGCAAACGATCGCAATTCTCATACGCCTAGTGTACCCTTTTTTTGACGATCGGATACAATATACAATAAAAAAGGCACTGCAAATGCAGTGCGCTTAGTTGTCCGATGGCGCAAGACCGAATCATTTCACGCAATCGTTGAGTTGCTCTACAAGTTTATCTGCATCGATGCCGTGTACTGCAGCGGCCTCTTCCAAAGTTTCGCCGTGCGCAAGCGCGCAATGCAAGCAGTGCATGCCGCTTTCCATAAGCACCTCGGCAAGCTTGTCCGGATCGCCTTGATTGAGTATATCGATGATGAGCATATCCTTGGTAATCATATATGACCTCCAAAAAGTTTATTTATATTAGCATTGGCTCAGCCGCCTATATTATACCACAAGGTCTCGCAAATGCAACCTAAACTTTGAATATTTGCTCACATAAAAAGAGCGCGCAACTTGTGCGCGCTCCTTTTGATTTTCCTCAGCCTTTCTTGATCGTGCGAGTATAGAAGGTGTCTGACATAAACTGTCCTTGCGGTATGACTTGACCCTTTCTTAAGATCGCCTTACCGTTAAACTCGCCTTGATCCTCTCCTTGGATCGTTGTCGTCACGACCTGGCTGTTGATGTTGACCACCGCGCCTATGACGCAGTACAGCTTGTACACGACCGTTTGACCGCCGACATAAGGCAACTCAACATTGCGTCCGTATTCCGCAAACATGACGTCGTAGCTCGTTAGCAACTTAGTTTCGTCTGCTCCGTTCTGGCTCGCCGGATAGACATAAGCTCTGCCCACCCACACGACCGACATGCTCACGTTGCCATAGGTGTAGCTGCCATACATCGTCCTATTGGCGCTACTTGCCTCAGGAGTCCACGGCATACTCGAAGGTCCGGCTACCGCAGCTTTGGCGGTCAACGGCACGCTGACCTTCTCCTGGCCTTTCACTTGGATCGTGGCGGTCTTGCCTGCCGCAGTAGAGGTTATTCCGCTTGCCGAGACAGTCCAATTTGCGTTTGCCGGCATAGAGACTGCCGTATAGCTGTAATTTACGGTCTCGCTGCCGGTGCTCGCGAAGCCCGTCACCTCGCTGCCATTCCAATTGGGATTGGACTTAGCGAAAGTCACCTTGTAGCCGACAGGCAACTTATGTCTCGTCGCGTCATACGGATTGAGTTCGAATGCCGAAGCGGCTACGCTGTCCGTCACATTAGTCGTATACAACGTGCTCTCTAGCTTGGTGATGACCTTCTGTTCCACAAGGAACGGGATATCGATGTTTTGCGCGTTGCCGTCTTGCGCAACAATGCGAGCCGTCACGTACACTACGCCGCCGAGATAAGACGGGCGGAACTTGTTGTACACCCATGTCAATTGTCCGTTGTCAGTCTTGTAAATCTGTTGATCTACATCCTCAGTCTGATGACCGTCCGTGACTGCCGCTCCGCCAATTCGCACCGTGAGGCTGTTTGGCATATTGGGCACGGTGTAGTTGTACGGGTCAATATAGTCTTTGCTTGACTTATTGGCAAAACCTTTCAGGTTTTCGAGACCAGTATTTTCAAAGTATTTTACCGACCTGTCAAGCACGACGACTGCAAACGCGATCCTCTGTACGCCGATTTCATTGACGCTGCCGTTGCTTCTCGTCTTATTGTTTTCGCCCTCGCCGTTTATGATGGCGCGCGCATAATAATTGCCGCCCTTATTGCTTATCGTCACCGCGGAGAAGTTCCACGTGATCGGCATTGTGTGCTCGCTGCCGTCCTCAAACGTTACGGTGATTTGCGTCGGGAAGTGGCTGTAATTGCCGAGTTCCTTATAGCTGAGCAAATAATATGCGCCGTCTCTTATGCCATAAATGCCGTCACGGTCCTCAATGTATGAGCCATCGGGTTGCACCGAATACCTTTGTCCCGTATAAGAGCCGCCCTGTCTTGCAAACAGTGTGTTTGTACCTGCCAACGGATCGAGCATAAACGCATTCGCTGCGGAATTCCAATACTTATATCCGCCTGCCGGAGTCGTATTGTTGTCCTCGTCGGTGATCTTTGCGCTGATTATTCTGCCGCTCTCTATTGCGATAGGCACGGACAGGCTTGCGGTAAGCGCGGCGGTCCTTCCCACAAGATTGGCTTGCACGCGCGCGATGCCGCCCATATAGGTGTAGCTTGTTACGCTTGTATCCCAGGTGGCTGTCATTGTCTGCTTGGTGATATAGATGAAGATGTAAAGCTTTTCGCCCTGCTCCGATCTATATTCGCCGCTGCCGCTTGCGTAGCTCACCGTACCGGTATATTGCGTATATGTCTTGCCGGAGCGGTTGTACGTATAGAAGTACGCATTGGTCACGTCGCCTTCACGGAATATGCCGTTATCCTTGGTCAACACCTGGTAGTTGGTGTGACGCTTCTCCCACGTCGCCGTATAAGTCGCAAGGCCTTGGCTGAACGACCTGCCGTCGTTCCACCAATCGTCGGCCGAAATGAATTGTCCGTCCACATAGTACGTCACTGCATTGGCATAATTGCCTCTGTCAAACGCCGTATCGCGATGCGAAGTGTTGAACACCTTGAAGGTGTACTTATAGTCGCCGGCCGACATATTGTTGTATGCGGCGTCGGTGTTGGACACGCTCAATTGCGAAGCGCGGATGACAAATTCCACCTCTATCGGATCGATGACTTCGAAGCTCGATTCATTTGTCGGATCGCCGCTGAACACGTGCACCTTTACGGGCGCTCTCAAAGTGTCGGAGGTGCGGATCACGTCCTCGGGAGTGGGCGCTCCGTCATAAGTCACGCGGAAGATATTGGAGTTGCCGTCCGCAAAGTTGAGTCTCAGCTGCGAAGGCAGTCCTTCTGCTTCGACGTATGCAAACTTGTTGACAAAGGTGAAGGTTTGCGGCATGCCCGTCTCACGGTTGAAAGTGATCTCGAAGTATCTGCCGTCGTCGCGTTCGCCCGTAACGTCGTTTATGCCGACCGCCGTCTTTGTGAAGGTGGCGTACTTGCTGTCGTCGGTGTACAGATATTGCACGCCGGAGTTAAACACGAAGTCCGCGCCCACGATGTTGCGATCGAGTATGACTACGGGCACTGTGACGTTCTGTTTTGCAAGCATATATCTGTTGATCTCTGCGTCAAGCGTGAAGTTGCCTTCCTTATTTCTCATATACGTCACAAACGCGTCGACCGTGATGAAGTTTGCGTCGTACGTGGTAGGTATACCCTTTTCAAAGTCTTCCTCTTCAATATACTTCATCACGTCGGAGATGAGCAGATATTGACCGTCGGCACTCTTCACGGGCACTATGGCGGTCACTGTAAACTTGTTGTTGCCCTTGCCCGACGCGATCATAGCGCTTATCGCCGACCAATCGAAGTATGCGTCCACGCTGTCGCCGACGCCTAGCATTGTCGTCAATTGCAACTTCTTGGCGAGATAATCCGCGTTTTCGTGCAGGAACGGGTCTATCGTCAACGAGCGATAGCAATAGTCGTCGATATACAGCGCCGTCCTGTCGAGCACGTCTATCGTCACTTCGCGTTCGATGTCTATGCTCTGACCGCCGCCCGGGCAAGTGAGCGTGACCGTCAGCGAGTAAGTGTTGCCGAAGTGTCTTGTTATGTTGTTATAGAAGTCTTGCTCGGAAGCGTAGACATACGCGTCTTGCCTCTTGCCGCCGAGTTCTGTCAAGGTGTAATTCGCCTTGACCTGAGCCGTATACTCGCTGCCGTCTTCGGCGGAATAATTGACGCTTACCATCGCTCCGTGCTCGAACAGCGTGCTGTCCGTGGCATACGGGTCGAGGATGTATTGCATGCCATCCGTGAGGTCGTTTACCGTGACCTTGTCCACGGTGAGGTTGACATTTGTGATATCCGCCGTCATATATTCGCTGGACACCGTGACCGTCGTCGTGCCGCTGAAGCCGTCGAGCCCGTACGTTGCCGCCCACTTAAACTTGACGGGTATGCTCTTGCCGGCGATTTCGACGGTGCCGCTTGTGGGCAAGCCCTTGAAGAAGTTTTCGGCGTCTAGATGATATGCCAGGTTGAGCTTATCGAAGCTGCCCGTAAAGCCGTTGAGGTCATCCTTCAACGAGAAGGCGTTGACTATAGTGACGGTCTTTTCTACCGTCAACATAGCGCCGCCGCTACCGGCGACCGCCGCGTACGCATTTCGCTTAAACGTGCCCCTATAAAGCTCTTCGCTGTTTGGCAAACTGGTGCTGTCCCAAGTGATAGGCACATCGCCGATATCTTGTTGTGTGCTTCCCGTGTATCTGCGCAATTTGCCCATCGTCGGGAAGGTGAACTCGTCAAATGCATAATACGTATCGTCCAATGTGACGCTGAGCGCGCGCCTTTCGGTGCTTGAGTAATTTGTAAGCCTTATGCATGCCGTATATTCGTCCGTCTGCAGACTGAGCCCGTCATAGAGGGAGTACTTGCGCTCCACATAGAACACAAGCGAACTGCTCTCGCGCTTTTGCTTGATGTCGCCGGCCTGCGGAGCGGTGGATTCCTTCCAATAAATTTGCGTTGTCACGGGTTTGCCGCCGCTTACGGTCGAATATGTCAACTGCGTAGGCAACTGCCACTCTTTGTACGGGTCGTATTGCAAGTTGAGCGCCTCGACTCTGTTGTCTGTTGGCCAATCCGAGATCGTTTCGCTGCCGCTTACCGTCACCGTCACGTTGTCGGCAACGAGGCTGGGCACTCTGATGTTGAATGCTATCTGTTGATCGCCGATGTACGCAAACGCGGTGCGCTCGCCGCCTTCGAACGGGAACGCGGTCGGTGCGTTTTCGAAGCGTTGCACGTATGCGATATACGGCGCGTTTATAGCCACATATTGTCCGTCGCGGTCGACTCTATACTCGCCGTCTACGCTTTCGATATAGGTATCTTCGCCGCCCTCCGTCGACTGCTTCGCGTATCTTACGCCCGTATACGTTGTATTTACAGAGATGAGCACGGCGGTGCCGTTGTACACGTCGCCCCAATATGCGCCCTTCCTCGTGCCGACGCCGAAGTAGTTTTCGGGATGCGCCGCAAAGTTGACGGGATCCACGCCGTATGCCGTGCCGCCGTTGACATGAGTCTGCGCGTACACGTCGCCGGTATAATATGCGGTATCAAGCAGTTGACCCTCTGTGTACAGAGCGTCAAGCTCCTCCTTTTGCATGGAGTAGATATCCTTGCCGTTTTCCGCGTCGTAGAAGAACTTGATGCCCGTTATCTCCTGTTGCTCGATGTTGTCGAGTCTTACGGTGAGTAGCTGTCCGTCGTACACCGTCTCGCCGTTTTGATCGAGGTGCGTCTTGGCGCCCATAGGCTTGCCGTCGGGAGCGTCGCCCTCGCGCACAAACGCGTTGAACGTCATATACACGGTGCCGTCCGCGTTGTAGATATTTGCTATCTCTCTTGTGAGCGTCGGATTGGTATAATATTTCACCGTGCTCCAATCGGGATACATCGTATGCTCCGTCTTGCCGCCGTTAAACTTGACCGAAAGCGTCTCGTATTGCTCATACCACACGGGGTTGAGCGTATCGTCGTGGTAGACGGTCAACCTCAGGACGTCTTGTACGGGCACTCTGACGTTGATGGGCACGTACACGGATTGCTTGCCGCTTATCTCGGTGCCTATGTCTATCTTGGCGTACAGCGGATGCAGCGCGAATCCGCCGAAGCCGGAGTATGCGTCCACATAGCCGCTCGTGTTGGAGTTGTACAGGAAGGGCCCTTCGATTGCCAATTGATCTTGCGTCTCTTCGTTGTACGTGATGTTTCTCAACACAAGTTCGCCGTCGGAGCCGCGCACGTTGAATATGATCTGCTTCTCCCATGCGAGGTTCCTGCCCGTGATCAACTTGCCGCCGTCCTTGTTTACGGTGTACGGGTCGAAGTCTATAGCTCCGTCTTGCATGCTGTCAAAGACGTACGAGTCTACGACAACTTGAATTTTTCGCCGCCTATGTACGCGGTTACGGTGACGTCAAGACCTTTGTAGAAGTCATATCCGCTTCCGTCCGACCTGCGGATCTTCGCAAGCGCCGCTTCGAGAGCGGAAAGATCCCATTGCACGTCGAAGTCTGTAAACTTCTCCTCGCTTGCGAACACGCCCGTCGCATTTTTGAATTTTTTGATGTATTCGACAAGGTCTTGCGTATCGCTGTTCAGCTCGAGCGGATTGAAGGCGAGATAATTGCTGCGTTTGCCCTTTTCGTCCAACTCGCTTTCTAGCTTCAACGTATCGGTCGCGTCGACGCTGAGCGATTCGAGATAGTCTATTTCATATCCTTGAGCCGTGATGTCCACGGTGCCCTTGACTTCGCTTGAATAGCCCCATTGATAGGTGTATCCGACCGAAATCGTAGGCGAGTCGCCCTTGGCGCCGCTCCAGCCGTAGCGGAAGTCGTCCTCATCCCATCTGAATGTGCCCGCGGGCAAGGTGTTCTCCGGGAAGCTGGACTGTTGAAGGACGTAATACGTATGTCCGTCCAACTGCACCGTAGTATAGTTGTCGCCCGACTTTTCAAGGCCGTGGATGTATGCCGGATACAGCTTATTGGCGCCTCCGTGGATATTTGTCTGTCCGCTTGGCATCTGCGCATAGCCGCTGCCGGATCTAAGCACGGCGTACGCCGGCTCGCCGATGTCGTCGGTAAGATATGTGCCAAACGTCAATTGGCTGCCTCCCTCGAAGTTGATCCTGACCAGATCGGGCAGTTTGTTGAATGCGCCCGTAAGCAGATCTAGCCTGAATTCGTCAAATTCGCCGCTTGCCGTATTGAAGCCTTCTATGCTGCGTTTGCGGAAGTCGCTTGTGACATACACGGGGATTACGTACATCACTATGTTCAGCGCATAGCCGTACACATATCCTGCAAGTCTTCTGCCGCCGCCGACGTCGACGCCCTCTGCCGAGAGGTCCACCGTCGAGGCGTCCCAAACGATGTGAGTGCCATTTGCATTTCCGCCGCCGTTTGCGCTGTCGTAATAGCTGTGCGGCTGTTCTCCGTTCGCCATAGTGGCATACGTGATATCCACCATTTGCGGGAACAGTTTATCGTTGAAGAAGCTTTCGTCCGTCAAATAGAATTCGGTGCCCTGATTGCCCGAAACGTAGCCCTTGCGCGCGGCAGGGTCTGTGATTATGATGGACTCCGGCGCCGCTACCTGACCGGTGATCTCCCTTAAGCTCTCCGCGCTGTCAAATGCCACGGGATTATCCGTTTGGTTGTCCTCCTTTGTGCTAAGAGGCGTGATACTCAGCATCCAGAAGTCCCATGCGACGGTTTCATCGGATGTAGAAGACAAGGGTTTGAAGCCGTATTTGAAGTTTTTGCCGGGGTAGTTCGCGTCGCTGTTTTTCGCATACCCTTGATTGTAAAGCATACTCGTGCCGTAGCGTCCCGTCCTGTCGCCGTTGATAAGCAACTCTATAGCCATTATACCGGCGCTTACGCTCTTGTTGGATTGACTTCCGAGACCGTACTGCTCTTTGGTGGGATCCAGGTCGATGAATATCGAGAGCACGGGATCTACACGCTGTGCAAACGGAATTGGCAGCAAATTGCCTATTAGCTTTGAAATTGCCATACCGGCGCCTTCGCCTAAGCCGTCGGTATTGAGAACGCCCCAATAACTACCGTTGTTTATCAGGAACAATATGCCCTTAAACAACGCGAACGGTATGCCCCTCATCACTTTTTCCATCATATCGACTTTCTCGTCGAGCGTGGCGCATTTGTCAAGCGCATTGAACACGTCGTCGACAGTAGAATACCCACTGAGAGCCGCAAGTGGCAAGGGCATATCTCCGGTACCATTACAATCCGTAAGTTCCGTAGTTACAAAGAAGACTTCTCCGGATTTGATTGCAGATCTCACAATATTGAGTATAATGCAATCTATCATGATCAAAAGCTCGTTGAATGCGTCCTTTTCAAAAGTGACCTTCAAAGATATCTTGCCGTCTGCGTTGGAAAGCCTCCCCATTCCGCTGTAATAAGGATTGTAAGTGTCCGCGTTGCCAAGCCCCACTTCTATCTTTTTGATGAGTCCGGCAAGGTTGGGCGAATAGCTGTAATTGCCGTCCTTCCAACCGCTTTCCTTAGAAGCAAATGACTTGTCGCCGTCCGATTGCGTCACATACGCGTCGCCCGAATCGTATTTGCCGTTGTCGCCGTCCGTGCCGTTGACAAGATTGAGTGTCGTTATGCTAAGAGGCATCAAACCATTTGCAATGGTGCCGACCAAACCGCCGTTAAAGGCGACGCCCATGATCCACAATTGATTGCTTGTGATGACGGGTTTATTTGCGTCCATTCCGTTATTGCCGTTTTCTCTGCTCGCCGATACGTCCAGTTGCAAGGCATATCCCTTGCCCACCTTTTCCGGCGTGCCGAGGCTTCTCTTTACCTTCAATTGCGTAGACGAGTGTATGTAGGTCGACCTGACCCACGCGCCGATTTTAGCGCCGACGCCGAATGGCAATGAGGTGCTGTATGAAACATAGGATCCTGCGCCCGAATAGTCCGCTTGCCACACTCTGCTTTCCACATCGACGTGCAACGACGGATTGAGGCTGTCCAGGACGTTTTGTATCAACGACGACATGCCCGAAGTGCTTGACAGCGTCAAGCCGGCATATCCCGTCTTGACCTCGTTGATGAGGTTTTCCGCGTCGACAAAGTTGGTGCCCAAGCCTATTTGCACGGGATTTGCCACAATGCTTAAACCTGTGCCCACATTGTCGAGTTGCGCGTCAAGCGCAAGGCTTTCGACGCCGCTGTTGAAGGTTAGCGCCAAAGACGCGGCGTTGATGTCGGGCAATTTTATGCCAAGCTCCAACCCGGCGATAGCGAATATCGTCTCCAGCAAGCTCTTGTCAAAGCCTACGGACACCTGTCCGTTTTGTATATCTATGTCAAGCGCAAGCGCCGCCGCTGCCGAAGTAGTGGCGTCCGCAGCCGTAGCCGCCGCCTCGCTTGCACTTGCCGTCGCGGACGAAGCCGAGCCGTCGGCGGACTGCATGCCGAGAGGTCTTGCGCCAAGCATACCGGCAAGGCCCTGCAACTTTATCTTGCCAAAGCCGAGGCCGCTTGCGTCAACGTAGACCGCGTCGGAGAAGATGGGATTGCCCTCCGTAGGCGCAGTGCTCACTTCATACACGCCGTTGTTGCCGACAAGGCTCGAGGAGCCGAGGTAGTACAGGCGCAACACCCTCTTGTTGATGGGCGAAGTCAAATTGACGTCTATCGCGATGTCGCTCAGCAATATGCCCGGGATGCCGTATAAGATCACCGCGCCGAGGTTGACTTCCGCATTGATGTCAAGCGCGATCGTCGTAACGCCATTTGGCAACAACAGGCTGATGTCTACGGGATCGACGATGAAGTATTGATATCCTATAGGCTCATTCAATACCCATTTACTGCTTTCGTCCATCAAAATATAGCCTGAATGTTGAAGAGTATTTATATAATATACCTGCTCACCTCGTTCATATGCCGCTTTTGCAGCTTCCTTAGAGGTATTTTCGCCGATCGCTCCCAATGCGCTGCCGCCTTTGCCAAGCAAATTTTGCAACAGGTCTTCCACCCAGCCCGCAAACGAGCTGCCGTATCTGTCGTCCGTATAACTTATGCCCTCCGAGCTGATGGACAACTC
>CANREO010000131.1 GCA_947629635.1 uncultured Clostridia bacterium | reverse complement strand
CATAGTCCAGCTCTTTTGCGTTTTTTTGGAATTTCACGCCCGAAAACGCGCTGCCTTCGCCAACGGTGACGGATAGGTACGCGTCGGGCATGCTGAGTCCGTACAGATCGAGGATCCTGTCCAAATCTTCCTGTTTCATCGTGCCTTGAGATATCGCCGGCAAAAATTGTTGCTCGACATAGTTGACGGGCATCATCCTGGCAAGAGCGTAAATGATGACCGATACGCCCAACAGTATGAAGACCGACAACAGCAATCTCTTGACGATGTATTTGATTGTTTCCATATGCTTCTCCGCCGCCCTCGCTCAAAGCGAGGACGGATTGTGGTTTTCGATTGGCTTAGATGTAGTTGACGTTCCAGATTTCGGCAAGCAGACCGTAATACGGCGTCGGATTTTTGACCATTGTGTTGCGATCGAGTATTGTCTTGTTAAACACTGACAGGTCGCGACGCTGGTAGGTGGGGAATTCCACCGCAAGTTGCATCACCAGGTTGAGCGCAGTATTATAGCGCGTCGCTCTCACCGTTTTATCTGTGGTCTCTCTCGCCTTGTCAATGACAGTGCTCAACTGCTCTATGATCGCATATTCGTCCTTATAGGCGACAGAGTTTTTACCTGCCTTTATTGCGGTATAGCCCCAGTTGGAGGTCGAACTTGCCTGCGAGTCGATGTGGTACACCTGATACATATCGGGGTCTATGGCGCTTGACCATGCTGCCGCCCAGACGGCGAGCGCGCCCACCGCGAGGTCTTGCAGAGCGGTCTGCGATGTGACCACTTTGACGTTGAAGCCGTGCGCATTCAGAAGCTTCGCCGCTTCCAAAAACATGGTATGCGCCGGGTGATCCGTAGTGCCGCCGGCAATTGTAAACACATAGTCCAATTTGTCGGTGCCCCAGCCTTGTATATCCTTGCTGTATCCTCTTTGCGCATCGCCCGTGTAGCCCGCGCCTTGCAGCAATTTTTCTATTTCGTTACCCGTGCCGTCGTATCTGTAGTCGTTTGTCGTTTTGGTCATATCCTCGGAAACGTCAAATTTTATATCATTCAAAGTCGCATTGTTCAGCGATTCGCTATAGTCATACACCCAATTGGTCTTGGACATCGGTCTATAAAGGTTTTCCCAGAGGTTGCCGTAATAGTTTTTGATGAGGGCGGTGTTCATCGCCTTCATGATGGCACGGCGCACGTTGACTTCGGGCACATACTTGGGGTTGATGCCCACATAGCCGTAACCGGCCGTCGGTGTAGTGTCATAGGCAAGCAGTTTGCTGTTGTTCTTTCTGCTTATCTGTTCTATGTTCTGCGTGGTAGCGCTCGGGTCGCCGAAGTGGATCTGTCCGCTTGTCAACATATTTATAATTTGGTCGGAACCGACGACTTGATATCTGACAAACTTGATCTTGGCGTTGCCTATCTTCTCGCCCGTACCGACTGTCTTAAAGTTTTCGTTGCGTTGGTAGTAGACGATGTTGTTGTTGAAAAATTGGTTTCCGTTTTGCGCCGGAGTATTGTTCGCGCTTGACGCCATATAGGGACCGGCGCCTTTGGGCAGACCCACCTTACTGTCGGCGTTGACGACGTCGTTCATAAAGTTTATGTCGTTAAACTTCACGCCGAAGCCCTTCAACTTGGAGTTGTCGTAATTGTTGTTCTTAAAGTCTTCCCAAGCGTTGTTGAATGTTGTTATTTCGTCTTCGTGAGAGTAGTAGTTCATAGGCGCAACGTTAAAGGCAAAGTTGTATATTGCTTTCGGGTCCACCTTATTCACTACGATGTGCAAAGAGTAGTACTCGTCGTCAAGCTTCTTGCCGTTGAAGGTGTCGCCGCTGTTGTAATGCTTCACAGTGATGCCGCTGACGCTATCGACTTCCATTGCGCCGGCATAATATTTGGACTTGATCTCCGCCTTGAATTGAGTATAGATGTCCGTCCAGATGTAAAGCACTTCGGCGATCTTATCGGGGTTGGCGCCCGGGATGCTGTTGGTATATACCTCATTGCCGTCTCCGTCTGTCTCGATAGTGTCAAAGTAGCCTTCGAAGACGTAATTTTTGCACCACTTCTCTATCTTTTGCTCCTCTGTCATATTCTGATAATCTTGGGCATGAGTAGTAAAATCTCTGTCCATTCTGTCCTTGATCGCTTGCGCCGCTTGAGGATCCATCTTGGTGAAGTTGGTGCCCTGTTCTCTGTAAACGGTATTGTCCGGATTTTTTTTCAACAGATCCTCTCCCGATTCGTAGAGGAAGACCTGCCACTTTTCCTCAAACCCGTTGTTTTCTTTGTATGCTTCGAGGTTGGCGCTGTTCCAATTGCGGTTGACCACCTCTCTGAACAGTTTGCCGGCATAGTTGAAGTCGTTTATGTAGTTGTATGACAGGGTCAGATTTTTGTCGCTGAAGGTATATCCGTCTTTATTGTTGCCCTTGAAATAATCGTCGTCCCATGCCTTTCTTTCATCGTTTGCACTGTCGGTATACCAACTTTCGGGATAGCTCACTCCGGGATAGGTATATCCTTTGTTTTTAAATTGTAAATACTTGATGAGCATATCTATACGGTTTATTGCGGCGGAATCGAATTTTTGCTCTCTCAGGTTTTCGTTGTCGCTGTCGAGGTTTGCGTTGGGGTCTTGAAGCCTGTAGTTGATAAGGCCTCTGATGTCCGTCGAATACACCGTTGCGGAGCCCGTGTATGCCGGGTCAAGATAGACGTACAGGTTGAAAAGCACGTCCTTTATGCCCATTTCATTGCCATCCGAATCTTTGATGCCGTTTTTTATGATAAACTCATATTCCGTGCTTTCGATCTTTTGGTCGCTGCCTTTGTTCTCCTTTACCGTATAATCCTTGACAAAAGTAGGTTCGTTGTCGCCGCAAACGATATTGCCCGTCGCATCTGTGCTGAGCATGCCTATTTGAGTCAGACTTATGATGGAGGTATCATACGCGGAGGTTGCAAAAAACGGATTGAACACTCCGTCGGGTTGCTGTATGCTCATGACAAACGCCGTCTTTTCGGGGTCTGCGCTGCCCTTCTTGTGGCAAGCCGCAAGACCTACCGTCAAAGTGCAGATGAGAAGAAATACAGCTATAAATCCTACAAATCTTCTTGACTTTTTCATAATGTCTCCTTTTCAAAATGACTTGTTTGTTTTCTATATATTTCCGCCCACGTCGGGGACTTGTTCGCGCGTGCGCGCCGCGTCATACGTTATCGTCACGCCGCTGACGTCGATCCCCTGCGGATCGTTTTTGTTGCCTATCGCTTTGTTGACAGTGAGATCGTGCATGTTTATGTTTTCCACGCTATGCACAAGCTCGCCCGTCAAAGTTACGTTTTCAAATTCCGCGCTTTCGCCGAGTTGCTGTCCGACAAGCAAAGCCGCATAAGTATTCGGTTTTCCGGAACCCGTAGTGCCAAGCACGTAATTGAAGTACATCGTAATATCGAAGCTGATATTGCGCATCTTGCCGCCGAAGTTTTCAAGCAAGCCGTAATAGGACTTGTCCGACGCTATGGTGCATCTTGATGCAAGCACTATCCCCGTCACGGAATGGTTGTTGCCCTCTATGGTTTTGTCGTAGACGCCGCTGTGTACAAATTCGTTCTTCCTGCCTCCGAAATCTATATCGTCCATGAGGTATATGTTCAAATTCTGGTTGATAGCATTTCTGAATTCCGACGGTTCGTACACTACCGCCCAGTTGCCCTCGATAAACTCTATATAGATCACCGTATCCTCTTGGATGACAAAGTCGGTCCAATCAAACATCTGCCTTTGCGAAGGATCGGGGTTGTTGTCGGCATAATACACTTTTTTCAACCATGTGTAGCCTTTCTTCTCTATCTCGATGTTGTCGACTACGTTCTCTTCGGTCAGCGGAGTGTTGGGCCGCTTCGCGTTGTATCTCACGATTTCCTCATCCGTATCAACGTCCTTGAAGATGACGTAGGGACTTATCACGAAGTTGGCATACAAAGTGATGTCTTCGGACACTCTGTCATATCTGAAGTCCCATTTTTCGCCGAGTTTCACTCTGCCGTGTTCATCCTTTATAGGTTCGTCGTTGGCGTCGGTCATGGGCAAATACCAGTCGTTGTCAAAGTAATAACCCGAGATCGTAGCAAGCGGAAAATGGTCGTTCACGCCGGGGCGCACGCTTATAAGGCTGTTTTCGTACACTCCCAGATATTGCGCCGTGGGAGGCGTGCTTATAAGGTCGCCCATATTGTAGTCAAATGTGACGACATACTTATAGTCCGCGTCGCTGTCGGTGTCGCAACCGACAAGCACGCCTATAAGCAATATCGCCATCATAAGACATATCAGCAATTTCAGTGTTCTGTTTTTCAATTTATTTCTCCCGAGATTTCCCTTGGTTATTGTTTTTCTTCTGCGTCGCTTTTTTGCTCGTCCCCACCGTTTTGTTCGGGTGCGGCCTCGACGTTCTCGTCGGACGCGCTTTCTGCCGCTTCCTCCGCCGTCTCGTTTTCATCGGACGCGGCTTCCGTCGCTTCTCCTATCGCTTCGGCATTCTCGGCCGCAGCGATTTCTTGCGTCTCCTCCGCCGTCATCTCATTGGGTTCGGATGCATTTTCGGGTGCGGCTTCTTTTGCGTCTGTGTTGTCGGCATTTTTCTGCGCTTCTCCTTCGCCGCCGACATCTTTCTTTGCGCTCTTTTTCTTCTTGAGCGCTATTGCAAGCACAACCGCGATCGCCGCTATCGCCAGCACCGCAAGAGGCACAGACACCGCTACTGCCACTATCGTAGTTTTATTGTCGCCCTCTTCCTCTTCGTTGGGCACGTCGCCGGGGTTTACGTTGACCATATATTCAAGCGTATGCACTATGCCGTCCGCGTCCCTGTAGGAAATGATGAGCACGCCGTTGTCGTCGCCCGCGAAACGTTGTTTGTCCCAGGTGAAGTCATCGCTGATGTCGATCGAGTCATCCTCGTACACTATTGCAAGCGTCATGCCCGTTTTGTCAAATCTTTCGCCGGCGTCGTATCTTCTCTTGACGGGAGGCGTCTTCACCCTGATCTCCTTCACGAGAGTGCTTATGCCGAGATTGGCCTTCTTCGCCGCGCGGAATGCTTGCTCCGCCGCCACAAGCGCGTCATAATTCGTCTTGATGAGATTTTGTTGATCGGTGTCATTGCTCACAAGATTATATTCGTTGCGCGCGATCTTCAACAGATTTGTATAATCGCTCAAATTGGCGTTGCTCACCGCATTTATTTGCTCGATCGTCGGGATAGCGCTTATTGCCTCTATGGCCTTGTGCGTCTGATCTTCCGCCCTCAGCGTCTTTTGCTGCATATGCTCGAAGAAGAGATCCCATACGGGCTTGTCATAGCCTCTGCCGTTGACGGGGATGTCAGCCGTCAAACCGTACGTCACGCCGCCGAGGCCTTGAGTATTGGGCGCCACTCCTCCCAATCCGTTTTGGACCCACGCACTGGCAATACTCGGCAAAACGTCAGAGTCAAATGTCCTCGCGTCCACCAGTATCGCATATCCCCTGAAATTGGAATAGAAATTGGTGGGATAGTGATTCTCGCCGTTGCCGGGCGCCAGATAACTCAGCGACCCGAGCATCATCACAAGGAAGAATACATTATCGTCATAAGCCGTCAAAAGTTCGGGCGCGTCAACGCCTTCGAAAACGTATTCGCCGATATTCGTGTTTATAAACGCCGCGTTGCCTATCTGCTTCACTGTGTACGGGATCGTCACTTTGTTCAGTCTGGTATTGCCCTCGAAAGCATTTGCCTGTATGCTGACGGTATGCGCCGCCGGCGTAAACTCCGTAAGCGTCTTGCCCGCCGGATATTGCTCCAGCACAAGGCCGTTGGCAACATGCGAATACAGCACGCCGTCTATGCTTTGGAATATATCGTTGCTTTCCACGTTGATTGCGGTAAGCGTGGGGATGTTTGCAAATGCGCCTTCGCCTATCTTCAGCTCGTTGCGATCCTTTTCATCCTCTATCCTGTTTTTATGGTCATATATGATCCAATGATATTTATAGGTACGGCTCGCCGTCTCTTCGCCATCTCCCTTCGCAAGCGTGGCTGGCAATGTCACCGTGGTAAGTTTGGAGCCGGCAAATGCGCGAGCGCCTATTCTCTCCACCTTGGGCATTGTGACGTTTGCAAGTTTACTGTCCATAAACGCGCCGTATCCCAAAATCTTGACGCTGTTCAAGTCCGCATTCGCAAATCCCGTCTCCGCAAATGCGTATTCGTCTATGTGGATTACGCTTTCGAGACCGCTTATTTGCGCCAGCGATCCGCATCTGTCAAATGCGCTTGAGCCGATGTATTCCACTCCCGTCAAGTTCAGATTTTGTATGCCCGTGTGATAGTAAAACGCAAATGCGCCTATTTCCTTCACGCTGCCGTTAAAGTTGACGGTCATCATCGTTTCGCATCTTGTAGGCAGATCCACGCCATAATCTTCGTCATGTTGCGTGCGCACGAAAGCCATTTCGCCGATATACGAATCTCTGCCGAACGTCACGGTGCTTATAAGATCCGAATTCGCAAATGCCATATTGCCCATCATGCCCTTGCCGATTGTGCCGACGGTCACCGAAGTGAGCGCTTGCATTTCGGCAAACGCCATGTCGCCCATTTGAGTAAGCAACGGCATGTTGACCTGCGTCAAATTCGATTCCATAAACGCGCCGTTCCCGACTTTTTGTATCTTCGAAGCGTTTGCAAGCGTCGCGATCGCGCTGCCGGCAAAGGCGTAGTCGCCTATATCCGTCGCCGCCGCGAGGTCGATGGTCGTAAGTCTCCTCGTATTTCTGAAGGCGGACGCTCCCACTTTCTTCAGCGCGTTCGATCCGTTTACGGTCGTGAGATCGGGGCAAGCGTAGAATACACCCTCCGCCAACTCTTCCATACCGTCCGGCAAAGTCACCGTGGAAATTCCGCTGCCGGCAAATGCATAACTGCCTATCGACGCTATATTCTTTGCGTTGAGGTCGAACGTCATCGCAGCGGTTACGCCGGCGTATGCGGCGGGCCCGATCTTAGTGACGCTCCCAAGCAGTTCGGAGCCGCTTACGCTCTTAGCTACGGGCACCGAAACTATCTCATCCTTGGTCTTGCTGTACAACACGCCGTCTTGCACTTCGTAATATTCGCTTGTGCCGCTTAACGCATATGCCGTAAGGCTCGTGCATCCGCTGAACGGAGTGAGCGAATTTTGCGTCAATTTGGTCCTTTCGGACAGAGTCACCTTTGCCAGCGGCGTGTTTCTGAAGGCGTTCTCGCCTATCATATACGTTCCGTTAGGAAGAATTATTTGCGATACTTTGGTACCTGCGAATGCGAGTCTGCCAATGCCCAACAATTCTCCGTACGGAGTTTCGCTGAAGGTGATCGTATCGAGGTTGGAGCAACCATTGAAGGTGCCTTCCGGCACTCTGCTGCCCTTGAAGTCGAATTGATGCAACTCGGTACAATTTTCAAACATATACTCGCCGATCAACGTGTCGGGAGATGTAGTTACGCTTTGAAGTCCGCTGTTTCTGAACACGCCTCTGCCCGCAACGCGCAATTTGGTGATGTCTATGTTCGTCAGGCTCGTACAGCCCTCAAACGCATTGTCATACATGGTCGTCATGCGTTGCTCGTTTTCGATCGTCGCAAGCGCAGTGCAATTTTTGAAAGCGCCTCTGCCAACTGTTATTGAGCCGGGGTACTTATCGTATTGATGTTGATTTGCGTCGACAAAGTTTTCGAAAGTGACTTTTTCGAGCTTTTCCAAATATCCGTTGCTGCGCTTGTTTTCCGTAGACGTACCTTGAATTCTTTCATCCGTCGACGAGAACGCATATTCGCCGATCACCGTGACATGTCCCGGGATGACTACCTCTTGCAGATTGATACAGCCCTCGAAGCAGAACTTCGGTATTTCCGTCAGCGATGACGGCAATACGACTCTGGTGATCGTCGTGTTGTTTTTGAAGCAATTTTCGTCAATATACATGACGTTGAGCCTGTCGGGCACAATGACTTCGGGGCCGCCGAAATAGTCGTACAACGTGTAGTTGTTCACATAAAACTCTTCGCCGACGGTAAAGTCTATTTCCACGCTGTCGCCCGTGCCGCTCTTGACCTGCGCGCTTATCGTGCCGCCGCCCGTGCGCACCGCCTTTATATTGCCCTGCTGATCCACCGTAATGTCTTGCGAGGTGGATTTCCAGGTGTACATTTCGGGATTTTTGTATTCCACCAAATACCAAGGCGTGGGCTCGATCTCCAACTTCACCTCTTGATTCGGATTGAGTTTTATAGCGTTTCTGTCATAAATTGTGTCGCCCTTCTTCCAATCCAAATAGTCGTCGCCGTTGATGATAGGCTTAAATTCGAGGCCCTTAAGAAGAGGCTCGTCAAGAGGTTCGCCCGACACCCATACGTTTACTTCGGCATAGATTTGGTTGCGCCCACTCGAATTGTCCTTATCCCTGAGTCGGAGTTTTATCGACCCCGTCCTTTCAGGCGCGCTCCTTGCAAATATCTCATTGTCCTTTGCGATGACGCATGCGCTGTTGCTGCTGTCCCATTCGAGAGTCTGGATGAGGCTTCCGGCAGGCTCCACAAACGCGTTCAACGTAAACAACTCGTTGGGTTGCAAACTGTACAAATTATATACGCTGTAGTTGTTCTTGGCCGTCGCTTGCGCGTCAAGAGTCAGCCTTTCGTCGACGCTTGTGTCAAACGTCACGGATTCGGGATAATCTATGTGCTCTCTGTCCAGCGTGATCTGATATGTCGAGGAGTTGAGCGCATAGTCGATCATATTGATATAAAGCGATTTTGTCGAGGTCGCGTTCTTTACGTAATCTTCGTAAAATTTAGTGATGTCGAGGCTCGTGGTATAGACGCTTGCCTTCGGGCTCTCTACGTATATCGGGTATTCGGTGAGCAGTTGCAAATAGTTGCCCAGATCGCCCGTCGTATGGCTCACGGTATAACAAGGCAGAATGGCTTGCAGGAAGTGATTGTCGTACACGTCCATATACAAAGTGACGTTTTTGTATTGCACGTTGCCGTCCTTGTCCACGCCGCTGCGCTCGAAAGCTATTCTGTAATCGAGAAGTTGCGGAGCTTCATAGTCCACTGTAAATTGGAAGTCGAAAGTAGTCCTGTCCGGGCCTACCCTGTTTTCTGTGTCGTAGTCGAGTTTGCCTTTCAGCGACACATTGTAAGTGACGTTATTTTGCAAATTCCACTCGCCCGGATTCAACTCCAACATTATGCTCGAACCGCGCGCAGATCCGCCGGCCGCATAGGATTTGTGCAAATACTCGCGGTTTTCACGGTAGATTTCCTCGCCGGTCACAGCTTCGGTGATGACTATCTCCATTTCCGCCGCGTTTCTCAGAAGCCCGGCATAAACCATGTACAACTCGTACACTGTCTGCATTCTGCCGTCTATGTCATAACGCGAAATGGAGGCGCGCTCCCTGTCCACATACATCTTCGTATCCGTTTCGGGCTGCGAATAGATGTATTGGCCGAGAGGCAAAATGTATTGGTCATTGTCATAAAGTCCCAAAACGCGCGTTTCCGCAGCGCTGGCTTTAAGTTTACTGTCAAGCGGCACGTTGGTATCGTTTTGGCTTTCCGCAAGCTCGTAAATGTCGTAGTCAAACATTGGCGCGGCAGTCCAGTCGCCATAGAAAGCAAGATACGGCAAGCCCAACGTCACGCGGCCCGTCTCCTTGTTGTACAGGCGCACAAAGCCCTCTACATACATGCCGTTTACAAAGTTTGCGTCGAGATACGCTCTCGCTTCGCTTTTCAGCGTTATTTCGATGAGGACATCGACTGTCTCATTAGCCGATACCGTCAAATCGCCGGTGAGTTTTGTTTTGTTGCCGACGTTGTCCACCGTATAGTAGACTATGTCGCACATATCTTCGAGCCTGTATGCCTTTTCCGCCACAGTCTTGTCGTCCGAAGCCATTGTCTCGGTCAGCACATAGGTGTATTTTGTGTAGGTCTGC
>CANREO010000130.1 GCA_947629635.1 uncultured Clostridia bacterium | reverse complement strand
CATAGCGAACTCTTCCATCCATGCGCTTGTTCGCAATTTGCGAGCTCCAACCCTCTGCGTCCGCATATGAGATCATCAAACGTTTCAATGTCCAAGCGGAAGCAATTTCGGCAAGCGTGCCGGCGCCGCCGCCGACGGCGATCACAGCGTCGGAATTCGCAACTATCACGTTTCTGTATATATCGAGCCCCGTTGCGATAACTATATCCGCATAGGGATTTGCCTTTGATCTGTCAAAGAGCGGAAGCACGGCGATCGTATCGCCTTCTCGATAAAATTTTGAAGCTTTAGCTCCCTCAAACGCAGCCTGCATCACGCCGCCCATGCCGCCGGACACTACCCTGTAGCCGTTGTCTACAAGGGCTTTGCCCATTTCATAGGCGAACTTATATTTGTTGCCGTCTCTGTCAATATTGCTATCGCCGATAATGGAAACCAGTTTTCTCATACGCACCTCGTGTCATTATATGCAAAAAATACAGCATAAGTACAATTGACATAATAGCATATTTTCAATCATATTTCAATGCCCAAACGTCATTCTCGCACAATTTTGACAGATTTTTTGTTGAACAAGTCAAATCCGTATGCTAAAATTTAATTGATGACATATACTGTCCGAGAGGAATTTATGGATTATAAAAAGTTGCTCAATCCCGTTGCTTACGATCTCAAGCCATCGGGCATACGAAAATTTTTCGGCATCGCCGCTTCGAGAAAGGACTGCATCTCGCTAGGTGTGGGCGAGCCGGACTTCTCCACTCCGACCATCTTCAGACAGGCCGGAATAAACAGCATAAACGACGGCAAGACCGGCTATACGGCAAATGCGGGGCTGATCGAACTCAGAGAAGCGATATCATCTTACACCAAACAGTTTATCGGCGTGAATTACAACCCCGAGGACGAAATCATAATAACCGTCGGGGCATCCGAGGGCATAGACTGCGCCATAAGAACAGTGTGCGCGCCCGGAGACGAAATTCTTATTCCGGAACCGAGCTTCGTATGCTATGCGCCGCTTGTCAAGCTGTGCGGAGGCGTTCCCGTACCGATAGAGTGCCGCATCGAAGACGAATTTAAACTTACGCCCGAATTGCTTATTTCAAAGATCACGTCCAAGAGCAAAGCCCTCCTCATCGCCTACCCGAACAACCCCACGGGCGGCGTTATGGAAGAAGAAGATTTGAAAAAGTTGGCGCCCATCGTAAAAAAGTACGACTTGCTTGTCCTCAGCGACGAAATTTATGCCGAACTGACATATGACGGATTGAAATTCACATCTATTGCATCTTTAGAAGGCATGCGCGAGCGCACTATCGTCATAAGCGGATTTTCAAAATATTTCGCTATGACAGGTTGGAGACTCGGATATGTTTGCGCCCCTCGCGAAATAAGCGACGTCATATTCAAAATTCATCAATATGCTATCATGTGTGCGCCGACGTCGGCACAATTTGTTGCGCTTGAAGCGTTGAATTCATCCGCGCGCGACGGCTTTAAGGAAGTCGGCAAAATGCGCTCTACTTATGATGAAAGGCGCAAGTACCTTGTGGCGCGCCTGAACTCCATAGGGCTAAACTGTTTTAATCCCAAAGGCGCATTCTATGCATTTCCCAGCGTCAAGGCGACGGGCATGGACGGAGAGAGTTTTGCATACGCTTTGCTTGACGCAAAAAACGTAGCCGTCGTCCCCGGCATTGCATTCGGCGATTGTGGGAAAGATTTTATACGAATAAGTTACGCATATTCGCTTGACGTAATAAAGCGCGCACTAGATCTCATTGAGGAATTCATCAATGAGCTGAAATGACAATATCACGGTTTTATATACGTAAAACGCTCGGTTTATCGAGCGTTTTTGAAATTTTATTCATTCAATTTACATTTTGATCGTTTCCTTAAAACTATTTGATTTTGTTTACGGCGACGTCAAATGCCTGCGCCGAAGCCGAGGCAATGCGGCCTATTTTGCATGCGTCGCCCACCTCAAACAATCTTTCGTATTTTCCCTTAAGACGCTCATACAATGCATTTTCGGGTCTCGCGCCCAACGACAACACGACAGCGTCAACGTCGATTTGCTTTGTATCGCCGACGGCGATCGCTTTATTACCCCTATATTTTATGGGTTGAAGCAATATCCCAGACTCGTTTATGCTTTCCAATCTGTGCGATGTCAAAAACTCGGCATGGCCTTTAAGCCGCGCAAGAGCGTCGTCAACATGTTGGAACCAGGTCCCGGGCGCGATCTTCTCGGCAATATCCACTATAATCAAATCGCATCCGCGTTCGGCAAGACACTCCGCCGTTTCAAGCCCCGTCATGCCGGAACCTATGATCGCCACGCGCTTTCCGTCGAGTTGCGCTTCTCCTGTCAGCACCTGAGTCGTAGTAAAGGTCGTTTTGCCGGCATACTTTTCAAACGCCTTTGGCATGACCGCATTCGCTCCCGTCGCGACTATCACCGCATATGGCACATAGGCTGCGATCATTTCTTCGTCTGCTTCTACGCCGAAGTGCAACTCCGCGCCCGCGTCGACAGCGCTTTGCAACAAATCCTCGATCGCCCAATAGAGCTTTTGCTTGCGAGGAGGCGCCGCGGCAAGCAACAACTGTCCTCCGGCTCTGTCATTTTTTTCGAGCACAATGGGCTTAAACCCTCTACGTCCGAGATATTGCGCGGCAATCAGACCGGCAACGCCCGCGCCGATTATGACTACGGTTTTGCCTTCTCCGTCTCTTTCAAGCTCGCGCATCTCGCT
>CANREO010000129.1 GCA_947629635.1 uncultured Clostridia bacterium | reverse complement strand
TCGTTAGAACGCCGTATTTAGCAAGGCGCACGACACGAGCGAAGCGAGTATCGATATAAAGCAGCCGCGCAGGCGAACATCAAGAACCCGAGGAAATAAGGGAAAAGCTGTAGTTCGCAGGACGCTATAAAACAAATCAAAGCTTATGTTCGCCAAGCGGCGAAAATGCGTAGCATTCAAATACGGTGTTCGTTAGAACGCCGTATTTAGCAAGGCGCACGACACGAGCGAAGCGAGTATCGATATAAAGCAGCCGCGCAGGCGAATATCAAGAATCCGAGGAAGTAAGTGGAAAGAAATAGTTCGCTAAGCGGCGTAAATGCATAGCATTCAAATTCGGCGTTCAAATGAACGCCGAATTTAGTAAGGCGAAGCTATACGAGTAAAGCGATTATCGCCAATCAAGCAACCGCGTAAGCGAATATTAAAAACCCCAGAAAGTAAAAGTATAGGTTCTATATTGATATGCTTTTTATAAATTATATAAGCAAAATGTATTAGAATATTATGACGGCAGACGAACAACCGGTTCGTCTGCCGTCATTTTATCATCTGTATGAGGAACCTAATTATTTAAAATAGTTTTTGAGTTTTTTATCCAAGTCAAATTCTCTGTAATTCAAATTTCCCGTGATTGCGCCTTCTTTCATTTCAGCCGACTTAAACCTCATTGAAATTTGCTTTTGCGCGCCGCATTTTGGGCACTGGCATGTGACATGCACGGTAGTATAGGCTTTGTGTAAAAATCCTATGACTTGAGTTTCGCCTACGTGCGCCTCGATAACATCGTTATAAGTAAATTTTGTTTTGCATTTTTTGCATTTCTTTTTGAAACTTTTTATAATCGCGTAAACGATTCCTCCAACAAACGCTAAAACGCATAGTACAATGACTATTATCATGATCACATCGCCCATTCTTTATCCTCCGGAATTTAATTGATTAAATTTATTAATCATATGTTTATTGATAAGATTATCTAATTTGTCAATAATTTTGATAAAGAAAAATTATAAAATGTCGAAAAAGGTGAAATTATGATAAGATTAGTTGAGCTAAGGCGAGAAATGGGTTTGTCGCAAAGAGCTATGGCAAAGGAATTTTTTGTGAGTCAAGCAACTTTTAACAATTGGGAGAACGGAAATACTCAACCTTCCATTGCGCAGCTGATAGCTATAGCTAAATATTTTGGCGTTTCGGTAGATTATTTGATAGGCAACAGCGATGATTCCGGAGTTATACAATACGGCGAGGGGAATTTGTCCGAAGAAAACATCAAGTTGTTAACGCTATATTCTTCTTTGAAGCCCGAACTAAGAAAATGCGTTCTTGATCTTATTATAAATCTGCAAAATTAAAATTTTCATTGTTTCTAATATAGGGCATATATTTTTTTATGCGCAAATATTTCTTATTATAAAATGTACTTATATTTTCTATGAGCTTTTAAATATATGTCGTGATATTTTGTTTTCTAAAGTGTAAGAACGACAAATTTCATCAAATTTATTCTTTTGTTTGACTTGATTTATGCAAAGGTCTATTATTTTGTAAACGCAGTTAGGAGCCTTATGGAATCGACGATAGTAATTTGTATTTTTACTTGCCTTATTATGATTTTGGGCGTGCTTTTTTTCCCGAAAATCAAGTTGGGCGCTTTTGAGGCGGACTCCTATTGGGTCGTGACGTTGCTAGGCGCGCTGGTGCTCATTTTGGCGGGCGAAGCGGATGTTGAGGCATTGGGAGAAAGCCTTATTGCCGACAATGCGATAAATCCGCTCAAGATCCTTACTCTTTTCATCTGCATGACATTGTTGTCCATATTTTTGGACGAACTGGGATTTTTTGCATATCTTGCAAGCGCGGTGCTCAGGCGCACACATATAGGACAGAGGCGGTTGTTCTTTGCCTTATACGCGATAGTCTCGTTGCTTACAGTATTTACGTCAAACGATATCATAATCTTGTCGTTTACGCCTTTCATCTGCCATTTTGCAAAAAATGCTCATATAGATCCAAAGCCATACCTCGCAGCGGAATTTGTTGCTGCAAATACATTGAGCATGGCGCTTATTATAGGCAATCCTACAAATATCTATCTTGCAACCGCATATGATATACAATTTTTGTCATATCTCAAGATAAGTGCGCTCCCGACAGCTCTCGCCGGAATTGTGGCATATTTAGCGCTATATTTGCTATTCAGACGTAAGTTGCAAAAACCGATAGAGGGGGATGCTACCGTCGTAAAACTGAAGGACAAGCCTTTGCTGATTATAGGCATAATTCATCTTGCAGTCTGCACGATTTTGCTTGCTATCAGTTCTTACATAGGGGTCGAGATGTGGATCATTTCGATTGCAACTTGCGCCAGTTTGCTCATATGCGTCGCCATAGCAGCGCTGGTGCGCAAACAAAAACCGGTTGCGATGATAGGCGCCGTGAAGCGCGTGCCATATCAACTTGTGCCGTTTATGTTGTCTATGTTTGTGCTAGTTGAAGCATTGGCTTCTAAAGGGGTGACGGAAAATATCGCCGTGCTTTTGGGAGGGGGCAACACGACGATTTTGAAGTACGGTCTGACCTCGGCGCTCAGCGCAAATCTTATAAACAACATACCCATGAGCGTGTTGTTCTCCTCCGTGATAAGTTGTCTCGGCGGAAGCACTGCCGCGCAGGCTATGTTTGCGACGGTGGTAGGATCCAATATAGGCGCGTTCCTTACGCCTATAGGTGCGCTTGCCGGCATAATGTTTAGCAAAATTGCATCATCGCACGGAGTAACATATTCATACGCGGATTTTTTGAAAGTTGGCGCGGCAGTCGCCGTTCCCACGCTTTTGGCGGCGCTCGGTGGGCTATACGCCATGCTTATTTGATATAGAATTTAATCATAATTGCAATAGATATTATTGTTTCGGTAAGCACATTATTTTACAAAATTTTATATTTGCGGTCATAGACTTCCGATATACCACATACATTTTAGCAAACGAGTTGGAGGAGTTTATGGATAAATTTGACCTTTATCGCGATATTGCTTCGCGCACGGGCGGCGACATCTATGTGGGAGTGGTCGGACCTGTTCGCACAGGCAAGTCCACGCTCATAAAGCAGGTTATGCAGCAGTTAGTCGTGGACGGCATCAAAAACCCCGATGAAAGAAGCAGGGCAATCGATGAAATTCCGCAATCTGCGGACGGTAGAACTATTATGACGACGCAGCCGCGCTTTGTGCCCAATGAGGCGGTAAGAGTCCCCGTAAGCGACAGTATGGCCGTCAATATGCGCCTTATAGACTGTGTCGG
>CANREO010000128.1 GCA_947629635.1 uncultured Clostridia bacterium | reverse complement strand
AAACTTGTCATAAGCGATATGGACTATTTCGGCATCACTTTCGACTACAACAAAAACGGCGTGTACGAGGAGGGAGTGAGAGAGTTGTCCTTGCCCGACAGCAAGGTAAAAATACTCGTCGTGCCCACAAACGAAGAGTTGTCTATCGCAAGAGAGACAAAACAGCTTGTGCTCGGCAAATAAGAGCAAAGCGAAAAATATTGCCTTTTTGGATATACAATCTGCAAAAAGCGTTTGACATCTTTTTGTTTATTATATATACTTATAGGGCTTGATAAAAAATAAGGCGAGTATCGTCACATCGGAGGTTAGTATGGCAGTACCTAAAAATAAAATATCAAAATCCAAGTCCAGTTCGCGTTGCGCGGCAAATTTTAAGGTTGGCACGCCCAATTTAGTCAATTGCCCCAGATGCCGCAAGCTTATAAAATCGCATCAGGTTTGCCCCAATTGCGGTTATTATGACGGCGAATTGATCATTCCTCAAGAAGAGGAGAAATAATTAAGCGCACCGAAAAGAGTGAAAAATCACTCTTTTTTGTTATTTATAGAATATTAGGAAGGAAATATGAAAATAATTGTAGACGCAATGGGCGGCGATCATGCGCCCGAACAAGTAGTATTGGGAGCAGTGGACGCTACCGTTGAAGATAAAGACGTTTTTATAACTTTGGTCGGCGACGAAAAAGCGGTGAAGGATATACTGGCGGAGTGCGTGTACGACGAAAGCCGCATAGAGGTGATCGACGCAAAAGAGGTCATCTCCAACGATGAGTCTCCGACCGTCGCCATAAAACAGAAGAAAGACAGTTCGCTTGTCAAAGCATACGAAGCGTTGATGGCGAGCAAAGATGCCGAAGCGTTTGTTTCTGCGGGTAGCACGGGCGCCGTGTTGGTCGGAGCCGTATTGAAGATGGGTAGGATAAAGGGTGTGTCTAGGCCCGCGCTCGCGCCGGTATTGCCCACTCTCAAGGGCAACGGCGTGGTGCTTTGCGATTGCGGCGCCAATGCAGATTGCAAACCGACATACCTATTGCATTTTGCGATAATGGCAAGCGCATATGCGTCCGCCATGCTTGGGGTTGAAAATCCCAGGGTGGGTTTGTTGAACAACGGCGTGGAAGAGCATAAGGGCAATGATCTCATGAAGGAAACATATCCCTTGCTGAAAGCGGACGAGCACATAAATTTTGTGGGCAATTGCGAAGCGAGAGATATTCTCAGCGGAGATTTTGACGTAGTAGTTTGCGACGGCTTCAGCGGAAACGTCGCGCTAAAAACCGCCGAAGGGACTGCAAATACAATGCTTAAACTTATAAAAGAAGGCATCTATTCAGGCGGATTGAAATATAAACTGGGCGCGCTGGCGCTCAAACCCGTATTTAAGAGCGTGCAGAAAAAGTTGGATTACAACGCCAACGGCGGCGCATGTTTTCTCGGAGTGAAAAAGGTTGTCGTCAAGTCGCACGGCGCATCCAAACGCAACTCGATAAAAGCAAGTATTTTGCAGGCAAAGTTGCTTGCCGAAAACAATATATGCGACAAAATAGGGCAAGCTATACCCAAAAAAACGACTGAGGATGAAGAATAATGCATGACGGCGACATAAGCGATATAGAGAAGATCATAGGGTACGTCTTTTCAAACAAAGACTTGCTTGTGCGCGCTTTTACGCATAGCTCCGTTTGCGTTGACACTACAAGGAACTACGAATCTTTGGAATTTTTGGGAGACAGCCTATTGGATTTTATAGTCGCTAAAGCGTTGCTGTCCCTAAATCCGAAAGCGGATGAGGGATTTTTGACGCAACGAAGGGCTGAACTCGTATCACAAGAACCGTTGAACAATAGTATAGAAAGACTCGGATTGAACAAATTCCTCATTGTAGGAAAAGGGGAAAAGCTAGGTCATATCACTAAGCATACAAAGGTAAATTCCAATTTATTCGAAGCCGTTGTAGGCGCCATATATCTTGACAGTGAAAGCGTGGAAGCAGCGGAGAAATTTGTGCTTCTTGCGCTCGGAGATTACATTGACGGCAAAAACCAAAAGGAAATAGAGCACGATTATAAGACCGAGTTGAACGAATACGGTTCCAAGCACAAGATAGCCGTAATTTACAACCATATCGGCAAGAGCGGTCCCTCGCATGATCCGCGCTTCGAAGTCGAAGTTACTCTCGACGGCAATGTCTTTGGAAAGGGGTTGGGAAGAACAAAGAGACATGCCGAGCAAGAGGCTGCTATGGCGGCGCTCAATGCAATATACGCAAATGCGCTCGAAAAACATCAAAATTAAAAAAGATGCGATTTTTGCAAAAACACTATTCTAATCGTGCGGATTGCAAAAATCCTTTTATTTTTATCAAAAATTAGGTGAGTTTGACAAGTTTATTCCGCTTGATATAGTTGGTAGAATGTGCTAAAATACTAAATATTGTAAGATACACTAGAGGTTAAGGTGTCAAAGTGGTAAATTTCAAAAGAATAGAGCTGAGAGGCTTTAAATCCTTTGCCGACAGGGTCGAGATCCCCTTTCATGAGGGCGTGACCGCTATCATAGGCCCCAACGGTTGCGGCAAATCCAACGTT
>CANREO010000127.1 GCA_947629635.1 uncultured Clostridia bacterium | reverse complement strand
ACGCGAGGCAAAGGCTGAAGGCGTGGACGTCACTTGCGAGACGGCGCCGCATTATCTCGTGCTTGACGATAGCGATTTGAAAGAGGAAGGACGCTTTAAGATGAATCCGCCGCTTAGGAGCAGGCAAGACAGGGAGGCGCTGATAGAGGGTTTGATCGACGGAACGATAGATATGATAGCCACCGACCATGCGCCGCACCCCGTCGATGAAAAATCTCGCGGACTCAAAGGCAGCGCCATGGGAGTAGTCGGATTGGAGACAGCCTTTCCCGTGCTGTATACTCGCCTTGTAAAAGAGGGAATAATCACGCTGAGGCGGCTTATCGAGTTGATGAGCGACAATCCGTCCAAACGCTTTAATATCCCCGTTGAGGGCTTCTCGATGTGGGATTTGAATGAAGAATATAAGATAGACGCGCAGAAATTTCAATCTATGGGCAGAGCGACCCCGTTTGACGGCATGCAAGTTTACGCGAAATGTAAGTCAACTTCGCTTTTCGGGAGGACAGTATGGATAAGCAAGACATGAAAATCATTTTGGAGGACGGCACCCAATTTATAGGTACGGGCTTCGGCGCTGTAGGGGAAACGCGCGTGTGCGAAATAGTGTTCAACACGTCTGTGGTGGGTTATCAGGAGATAGTTTCAGACCCGTCGTATACCGATCAAGCCGTGGTTATGACATATCCCGTCATAGGCAATTACGGCATTGCGAAAGAAGATTTCGAAACCAAAACGCCTACGATAGGCGCATTGATAGTGAGAGATTATAATGACAGTCCGTCCAACTTCAGAAGCATGCAGACGCTTTCCGAGCTTTTGGAGGAATACGGGATCCCCGGCATATCCGGGGTGGATACGAGACTTATCACGCGCTCTATCAGAGACTACGGTTCGCGAAGAGTGTTGATATGCCCGTCGGGATTGCCGCTCGAACAGGGTTTGCGTATCATCGCCGACACTCCCGTGCCCAAGGACGCCGTGCGCCGAGTGAGTTGCAAAAAAAGATGGTTCAGCCGCGCTCCGCATGCCAAATTTACCGTCGTTGCGATAGATTGCGGCATGAAGAGCAATATCGTCAGAAATCTCAATGCAAGGGGTTGTGACGTTATAATTGTACCCTTTAACACCGATTTTGAGCAAATAGACGCAATAAAGCCAGACGGAGTATTTCTATCAAACGGCCCAGGAAATCCCGAGGACGCGGTGCAAACCATAGAGACCGTGACAAAACTTTACGGCAAATATCCGATATTCGGCATATGCCTGGGGCATCAACTTCTCGCGCTTTCACAGGGTGGGCATACTTTCAAATTGAAGTTCGGCCACAGAGGCGGCAATCATCCCGTCAAAAACCTGGCGACGGGCAAGATAGAAATGACATCGCAAAATCACAGTTATGCCGTGCAACCCGAAAGTTTGAAAGACACGGGACTGAAGATCACGCACATAAATTTGTTAGACAACACAGTCGAGGGTATGGAAGACATAAAAAACAGAGTGTTTTCCGTGCAATACCATCCCGAAAGCGCTCCCGGCCCGCAGGATTCGAGCTATCTTTTCGACATATTCATTGAGATGATGGAGGAAGCAAAGCATGCCCAAAAGAACTGACATAAAAAAGATACTTGTAATAGGCTCCGGCCCCATAGTCATAGGACAGGCGGCGGAGTTTGACTACGCGGGCACGCAGGCGTGCCTAGCCCTCAAAGAAGAGGGATACGAGGTGGTACTTGCAAACTCCAACCCGGCTACTATTATGACGGATACGACCGTCGCGGACAAGGTGTATATGGAACCGCTTACGCTGGAGTATTTGGCGAAAATACTTCGTTTTGAGCGTCCCGACGCTATTGTCCCCGGTATAGGGGGACAGACGGGTCTGAACCTTGCCGTGCAACTTTACAAGAAGGGTATACTCGACGAATGCAATGTGGAACTGCTGGGTACGAGCCCGTCCTCTATCGAAATGGCGGAAGACAGGGAAAAGTTTAAGCAACTCTGTCTCGATTTGGGAGAACCCGTGTTGCCGTCGATCATCGCGCACTCTATAGATGAAGGCGTAGCGGCGGCAAATGAGATAGGATATCCCGTGGTTTTGCGCCCGGCATTTACGCTCGGCGGAACGGGCGGCGGCTTTGCAGACAACGAAGAGGAGTTGAGAGAAATCATGAAGCACGCGCTCATGCTTTCGCCGGTGCATCAGGTGCTCGTGGAAAAATCCATTAAAGGATATAAAGAAATAGAATATGAGGTGATGAGGGACGCAAATGACACCGCAATCACCGTTTGCAATATGGAAAATATCGACCCCGTGGGCATACATACGGGAGACTCCGTCGTCGTTGCCCCGAGTCAGACGTTGACCAACAAAGAATATCATATGCTCAGGGATTCGGCGCTGAAGATCATTCGTGCGCTTAAGATCGAAGGCGGATGCAATGTGCAATTCGCGCTGGATCCGCAGTCATTCGACTATTTCCTTATCGAAGTAAATCCCAGAGTATCGCGGTCATCTGCGCTTGCTTCCAAGGCGAGCGGTTATCCTATCGCCAGAGTGTCCGCTAAAATTGCCGTCGGCATGAGATTGGACGAAATACAACTCGCCAA
>CANREO010000126.1 GCA_947629635.1 uncultured Clostridia bacterium | reverse complement strand
TGTTGCCGTCCTCGTTTATCCCCAATCTCGCGTTGCCTTTGGGAAGAGTGATAGTGTAATTTATATTTATAATATAGCTTTCGCCTTCTTTCACCGCGCGCTTAAGCCAAAGCAGAGTCTTGTCATCGCCGTAAACTTCAAATTCGACGGATGATCTGTCGATTTTTGCGCTTAAAATATCTATTGCGTCATTTTGCGGAGCGAAGGCGTTTGCATATGTGCGCAATATCACGCGGTCGGAATCCGCTTTGGCGGTGTAGAGGATTTCTTCCGAGCCTTTTAAAACGTTGCCTTCTATGCTTGCCGAAAGATCGTAGCAGGGGGAGTTGTCATATATGATGTCTTCCTTGCTGCATGCGCAAAGCACAATTGCCGTTGCGACGATTGTGAGAGATGCGAGAAATAAAAGAGACGCAAATCTTTTTTTCATATCACTTCTTTATGCTGTTTAAGGTGAGTTCCACAAGTTTTCCGGCTCTGCGCGCCATTTCAACGGTGGTCGCCGTTACTTCCGACCCCTTTACGGCAAGCAGTTCTCCCGTGTAAGTAGTCAAGTCGGCGCCGAGGGTCCTGCCCAACAGAAATTCATAGTCGCAAATTATTCGCGTGGGATTATGCGGATCTTCCTCATATAACGGGTCGTCGGCTTCGCCTAGCAACGCGTTGAATGCTCCCTGCGAAAAAACCGGCTCTTTTGCATCGTTGGACAGGGCTACTGTGGGCGGAGTATTGACGATATAAACGGGCAGATCCTCGTCCGGCATGGGCATTACGCGCGTTTGTTTCGGCTTTGAGGGCAAACGCGGAGTGGGTTTTTTCAGCAAAATATTGCCTATGCCGGTTATTTGCGAGGGTGCGAAGCTCTCCGAACTCGCCTCGATGCGAATTACCTTGCCTGCGGAAGATATTATTATATCTTTTATGTCTCCTTTGTAGGCGCCGGTTTGACAATATACCGACATGCCGATCATGTTGCCCTTCAGTTGAGTGATGTCCGCGTCTTCTATGTGCTTCAAACTTACGGCGTCCTCTATCACTATGCTATCTGCTATTTTGACGGCTTTGTCGAAGTCAAGCGTCATTTCCGCATCCTCGCACGACACGGAAAAACAGCGGACTGATTTGCATGTTTCATCAAAATATACTTTTTTTACGTGGCCTATTATACTTGCGCTCTTGAGATCGAGCACGGGTTTGCCGAGTAGGGATAAAATTCCGTTCATACATTCCACCTCCCTTGATTTTATGTTGCGTCCGTCTTCTATATGCGGAGTTTGCGTCGAACTTGCAAAATCAGGAGAGCTAAAAGTGGGATTTTTATCAAGTTTGTCCACAGAGTTGTCCACAAATAAAGGTCAAATTGTGGATAACTTTGTGGATAAAGGCGTATTTTTATACCAAAACGCATATATTCGAAAGCGAAACGATATGCAGATAGTTGAGCCCGTAGGGAAGAAAAAAATTTATAAGTTTTTGTTGATCGCAGCCGCAATCGCCATTGCGTTTCTTGCGATAGGGTCGCCGCTGATCGCATCGGCGGCGACAAGTGACAGGGAGCGTATGACCGTCGTTTTGGACGCCGGGCACGGAGGCGAGGACGCCGGAGTCAGAGGTGTGCGTACGGGCGTGAAGGAGAGCGAACTCAATCTCAAGGTCGTACTGCTTTTGGGCGAATATTTCGAAGCGGGTGGTTTTAAAGTCATATATACGCGTAAAAACGATACAATGCTTCGCCATCCGAACGTAAAAGACAATAAAAAGCGCGCCGATCTGTTTAGACGCGGCGATATTATAAATGCGGCAAAACCGGTAGCCGTCATAAGCATACACATGAACAAATACTCTTCCGCCGCGCGCAGAGGGGCGCAAGTTTTTTTCGGCGCCAAAAGCGCAGAAGGGCGAAGATTTGCAGAAATTCTTCAGCAGCGATTAAACGAGGACGTCAATCCTTCCCTCGGAGGAAGGACATACAGCGCACTTACGGCGGAGAAATATTTGTTGGAATGTACCCCTTATCCGGCAGTGATAGCGGAGTGCGGATTTTTGAGCAATCCTCTTGACGAACAATGTTTGCTCGATCCTGAGTTCAGGGCGGAACTCGCATATGCCGTCTATCAAGGCACGCTGTTGTATTTGAATACATCCGGGACATCGTTTATGTAAAGAGAAACGTATAAAGTTTGATTTTGCGTCGGCGCTGAAACGGAGGACGAAATAATATCAGACTATGGTCGCGGCGGCAGATAGAATAGTATATAAATAAAAACAGCATATTTGGCATAAAATCTTGATTTATAGATTTCGATGGGTTATAATTTGCGTATGACAAATACGTTTGCATTTACAAGTCAAAAGGTGCTCAAAAAGTATAGCGACGACGAGGAAATTGCCCAGATAATAAAGGATATCGACAACGCCAAGCAAGGCGTGATGACCTTTTCGAAAGAGGTGAAAAAGTACATGCTTCGTTTTATTCACGAGCGCTACGACAACAACGAAGAGGTCAGAGTACTCATCGACGTATTGAGAAAGTGGAGCAAGTACGAATCTTTCAATTTTCTGGAGATATTTCAGTTGCAGGACGAATGCTATTTTTGGTATGATTTTTTGCACGCGTA
>CANREO010000125.1 GCA_947629635.1 uncultured Clostridia bacterium | reverse complement strand
TCTCATAGCGGTGTTGATCGCGTCGCAAACGAGGTCGGTGTTAAGCGCCTCCAAGATGGTCTTGCCGGCAAGGATTTCGGCGGCCATTGCTGCGGAGTGAGTCATGCCTGAGCAACCGATCGTCTCGACGAGAGCTTCTTGTATGACGCCGTTTTTGACGTTGAGACTGAGCTTGCATGCGCCTTGTTGAGGAGCGCACCAGCCGATGCCGTGCGAAAAACCGCTGATATCCTTGATTTCTTTCGCTTGTACCCATTTGCCCTCTTCGGGGATAGGCGCCGGTCCGTGATTGGGACCCTTTGCAACACAGCACATTTCATCAACTTCGCGTGAATATTGCATAGTTTTTTATTCCTCCCTGCGAGCAGGGCGGAAAACCTCCTTAAAAAATCTTTTTTACTTCAATTATATTAGCATACTCAAATTTTTTTATCAATAAAAAAAGCAGATTTTACCTTTCGTATTTTTATGACGTATCCAAACTTCCTTTGCGCCGCGCAAATAGCGAAATCAGTTGATAAAACGCCGACTGTGTGCTATACTTTTCAAAGAATAATTTACGGAGCGTATATATGGCTACACAAAACATAATAGATATATTGAAAGCGCGCGGACTTGTAAAGCAAGTCGTGTTCGAAGAAGAACTTAAAAATTTGTTGGACAGCGGCCCACAGTCATTTTATATCGGCTTCGATCCGACGGCCGACAGCTTGCATGTGGGCCACTTTATGCAGATGATAGTGGCAAAAAGGTTGCAAGACGCGGGCCATCGTCCCATAATCCTCATAGGCGGCGGAACCGCTATGGTCGGCGATCCGAGCGGAAGGACGGATATGCGCTCCATGATGACAAAAGAAACGATCGCGCACAACGTCGAATGTTTTAAGAAACAAATGGCGCGTTTCATACGTTTTGACGGCGAAAACGCGGCTATACTTGTAAATAATGCCGATTGGCTACTCGACCTCAATTATATAGACTTTTTACGAGAGGTAGGCGCAAACTTTTCCGTCAATCGCATGCTGACGGCTGAGTGCTACAAACAGAGGCTGGAAAAGGGTTTGACTTTCCTGGAATTCAACTATATGTTGATGCAATCATACGATTTTTTGGTCCTCAATCGCAAATATGGATGCGTGTTGCAATGCGGCGGCGACGATCAGTGGTCAAATATGCTTGCCGGCGCAGATCTCATCCGCCGAAAAGAGGGTAAAGACGCTTTTGCCGTTACGTTCGCGTTGCTTACGACTTCAGAAGGTATAAAGATGGGCAAAACTTCCAAAGGCGCCGTTTGGCTTGACGCGCAAAAGACGTCGCCGTATGACTTCTTTCAATATTGGCGCAATATAGCGGATGAAGACGTAGAAAAAGTTTTTAGATTTTTGACATTTTTGCCACTCGATGAAATAGAGGAAATTACCAAATATCGCGACGAGCGAATGAATGCTGCAAAACAGAGATTGGCTTACGAGTTGACTCTGCTGGTGCATGGCAAAGAGGAAGCGGAAAACGCGCTTCAAAAAGCAAAAGCGGCTTTTTCCGGCGACAGCGCCAATATGCCGACCGCCGTCGTGCCTCAAGGCATGACTCAGATTGCGGATATCCTTGTCCATGTGGCGAAGGTGCCCTCTAAGGGAGAGGCAAAGAGACTTATACAGGGCGGCGGGATATCGGTGGACGGCCAAAAGATATCCGACATCGCTGCTTGCGTAAGCGAGGAACAGCTTCGTGTTGCAAAAGGGCAAGAAAAATTTTTACAAGGTGAGCGTCGAGTGAACGGATATAGATTTGTGGACGGCGAGTATGAGAGGTCTACGGAAATAAAAAGATCTAAATTTATAGCCACTACTTTGGGCGAGATAGATGGAAAAAGCGCCGAGGAATTTGTGCGAACGGTAAAAAAGAAGTATCCTGACGCCACGCACCATTGCTATGCATACATCGCCGATGCGCTTGGCAACAGCACGCGCTTCAGCGATGACGGAGAGCCGTGCGGCACGGCGGGACAACCTATTTTGGAAGTGTTGCGCAAACAAAACCTTGTGAAAACCGTCGTCATCGTTACAAGATATTTCGGTGGGATCAAACTCGGCACGGGCGGTCTGCACGCTGCGTATTCCGACGCTGCGGCGGACGTCTTGAAGGCAGCTAAAATCGCAGAAAAACAATTGTGCCGCCGCGTAAACATATGCGCCGATTATTCCGATTACGCATTGCTTGAGACAAGATTGAGACGTGACTATATAAAGACGGACGAAGTCGAGTACGGAAACAAAGTCAGTATAAAGGCATATGTAGTTGAGCGCGACATTAAACCGTTTTTGATCGAAATACGGGAGCTTACCGCCGATAGAGCGAATATAACTGTGTTTGACGGCGATGAGTATATAAAAATGAAATAATAGCAGAAAACGGTGTTTATATGCACAAAACAGCAGATGAAATGCCTTTTTTGAAATAAAAACGAGGTAGTACATGGAATATCTACATGATCAGGAAAGAGCGCAAAAAGCGTATGACGCATTGCTCAAATACCTTACGGTTTCCATGCGCTCCGAAAGAGAATGTCGCAATAAACTTTACGAAAAGGGTTTTCATAGGGACGAGGTCGAGAACGCTATAGAGAGAGCGAAAGGATATCGCTTTATAGACGATGAAGAGTACGCGCGGAGTTTTGTAAATTTCAACAAATCGAGATGCGGTGCAAAAAAGTTGCTGT
>CANREO010000124.1 GCA_947629635.1 uncultured Clostridia bacterium | reverse complement strand
GCTGTTTTTGCTGCCCGAAGCCGCGGATACAGCTTGAGGCAGGCAATTTGCGTGCAACAAATCGGCGAACTGGTCGAATTTGTCAAGAAAATAAGCCCGGATACATTGGTTTTGATAGACAACTGCTACGGCGAATTTGTCGAGACTCAAGAGCCGACGGAACTTGGCGCGGATCTGGCGGCCGGGTCGCTGATAAAAAATATCGGCGGAGGGATCGCTCCTACGGGCGGATATATCGTCGGCAAACGGGAACTTGTAAAGCAAGCGTCCTACAGATTGACCGCGCCGTCGCTCGGCATGGAAGAAGGCTCATATGCGCATGGTTATTTGCCTTATTATCAAGGGCTGTTTTTGGCGCCTTCTACCACTAAAAATGCGCTTAAAACATCATTATTATTCGCAAAAGCATACTCCAAATTGGGCTTTAAAACATTGCCTCGCGAAAATATGCGACCATATGACATCGTCACAAGCATACAGTTGGATTCGGCGGAAAGACTTATAGATTTTTGCGGAGCAATTCAGCGAATTTCGCCGATCGACAGCAACGTCAAACCCATGCCTTGGGATATGCCGGGATATCAAGAGCAAGTCATCATGGCAGCCGGCGCCTTTGTACAGGGCTCGTCTATAGAATTGAGCGCTGACGGACCGATCAAGCCTCCGTATATAGTTTACGTGCAAGGAGGCCTGACATACGAACATGCTTTACTGGCGCTCAAACATACGCTCACGGCTTTTAAAAATTGATAGATGCGTCAAATCATAAATACGTGCGACGCACGGCGCCTTAGAATTATATAAATATGATTATATTAAATCCTTATAATCATATAATAGCGCATGAGTTCGTCGGATCGAATTTGCGGATTTATAAAAGCTGAAAATCCAAATTTGCTTTTAGTCCCTATCTATTGTCAAAATTACCACTTTCTTTGCGTAAAACTCGTGTTTTGCGCATAGTTAAATACGCCTCAAATTGTGCTGAAAATTTTTCTCCCCATAAGAAAATTTCAAATTTACATAACAAAATTCAACTTACAAAAAAAAATTGCGACAATGTCGCAATCATATATTGGCTCGCCCGACCAAATAATCGATGCTGACGTCAAAATAGTCTGCCAACTTCCATAGGCTTTCAATACTCGGCTCATTCTTCCCCACCGATATTTTTTACATCTTGGAGGATATTATGAAATCTAAACGAATTTTCGAGACTTTGTCGATTTTAGCAATCGCAATCGTATGCGCCCTATCATTATGCGCATGCACCGACAAAAACAAACATTTTGATATTCCCGACTTCTCTACTGTCGGAGAGCTTATCGACGCCATTGACAGCGGCGAGTTTACATTCGAATCTTGCACGTGGGATGTCGAAGAGTATGAGGAAGGCGATCTCAGCTCAAAAACAACAATGAAATGCGGCAAAGACATTGCTTACGGCGAGATCGAGATGTTTATTATGGGGATAAGCTCTATAGACAAAACTTATTACTTGCCCGACCTTAGCGACAATTATGTTTACATAATAATGAATAACTTTATTACAAACGGTTGGAGTTATTCTAAAACTACGCTTGAATTTGAAGATTACGACGGCAGCAACTTTGCTACTATCTCGCTTAAACGAGATATAGTCACGGACAATATCGACTTAATCACTCCGGTGACCCTCGAAAACGGCGAGATAAAGTTTGAAACGACCGCCTATAAATTTAGAATTGACGGTTTTAACGCTACTTCTGTCACGCTTGACGACGGATTGAAGGATTACAAACAAAAAGCTGTTGAAATATAAACTTATGAATGTATGCAAAAGCCGCCAAATACTGGCGGCTTTTGCTTGCTGTTTGAAAAATCTAATTGAGATCTACCTTACTCTTTGCCGCGGATCTCGTAGCTTCTGAGTAAATACGTTTCATTGTTGCGGCGTCATGCGCCTGCGTGCCCGCAGATTCTGAGAGGATATGCGGCGTGAGTCCATAGTCTGCGATCACTTCCGCAAACGGTTCGAAGTTCGGTCCGTAAACATTATCTTCAAAAGTAAGATGTTTTATTTCGCCCTTTGCACCATACATTAATTTGCTGAAATGAACGTGCATATTTTTGGTTTTTTGTTCTCCCAATCCGTCGAACAGCATGTCAGCTATACGCCTGAAATCGTCCGATGTCTTAAGCGCGCCCTGCATGCGGCAATTGATATGCCCGAAGTCAAGACAAGGATAAACGTTCTCACCGAGTTTACAAAGTTCGATTATCTCTTCTACAGTGCCGATTTGCGCCATTTTGCCCATGGTCTCCGGGCAAATCAACATGTCATTCAGGCCAAGCTCTTCGATCTGCGCCAGAGCTCGTAAAAAATTATCCTTTGTTCGCGCAAAAGCGTCACACCGAAGTTGTTTCCCCTCCGCTCCCGGATGAAAAACGCATCGCGACCCATGAAAATGCCTGAGCGCTTTGAGCGAACTTGTGAGATACGTGATGGAATTGTCCGCTTTATCCTGTTCCTCGGATGCGAAATTGATAAAATACGGCGCGTGAACGCTTATTTCGATGCCGTATTTGTCCGCCTCTTTTCCTATTGCCTCGGCAGTGTCGCCCGATATGCGCACTCCTCTGCCGAATGAATATTCAAACAGTTCAAGACCTATATCCGCAAGCCATTTAGGCGCTTGCAGAGTGGAAATATATCCCTCTGCGGCAAAACTTTCGTCATGT
>CANREO010000123.1 GCA_947629635.1 uncultured Clostridia bacterium | reverse complement strand
TTCTCCGTCTCTTTTAAGCTCGCGCATCTCGCTCTCCAGCCCGACTTCGGGATTGACCGAGCAATGCCCATGACCGCCTATGTAGGCGTTTTCCTGCATGCTCTCTATGCAATTGAGGCAGCATATGCATCTTCTTATGTTTTCGCCGTGCATTGCCTTATTTGCCTAATGCGGATCCGCTGTGTGGGGTCTACCCAGCGACACGAAGTCTTGAATACCCTCTTCAAGCTGTGCCTCGGCTTGCTCGGGAGATCGAATAAGATTGGCGGCAAGCACGGGGATCTTCACTTCCTTTTTGACGGCGGCAGCCAAATACTTTCTCCATCCGGTCTCAAACGAAGTCGGTTCAAGCCAAAAATTGAAAGTATCATATGAAGCGGACGAGACATCGATTGCGTCTACGCCCATTTTTTCGATTGCCTTTGCATATTCGACGCCGAGGTCGAGGCCGTATCCCACGCCTTCCCTGCCTATTTTGTCGTAAAACTCATCAACGGTGAGGCGCACTATTATGGGATAATCGTCGCATCTTTTTCTTATTTCTTCGACGATTTCGCGCAAAAATCTCAGTCTGTTTTCAAAATTGCCACCGTACTCGTCCGTACGCGTATTGGTATGCGGACTCAAAAATTGTTGTATGAGATAGCCATGCGTGCCATGAAGTTCCACTCCGTCAACGCCTGCGGCTTTGCAACGAACGGCGGCGTCGGCAAACTGCCGTACAAGTTGTTTTATTTCGCCATGTCTCAGAGCGCGCACTCTTCCGCCGGCAAAATAACTCGGTTCGCAAGCGGAAGGAGCGACCGACGCTTTCGTCAAATTTTTTTCACACAGAGTTTTGCCGAGTTTGGGCGCGACTTTAAACAGCAACTTCGGAAACGATTTGCATACGCGCGTTGCGGCAATGCACAATGGCACCGTGCCCACTGCCAATCCTACGTTTTGTCTGCCGGGATGATGCAGTTGCACAAACAACTTCGCGCCGTGCCGGTGAATGCGCTCCGCAAACTCTCTTAGCCCTTCTATATGGTAATCATGGCTTGCCGCAAGCTGGGCAAAAGCCGCCGCTCCGTGTCTGTCGTTGACGCGAGTTATTTCGGTTATTATCAACCCCGTCCCACCCCTGGCGCGCTCCTCGTAATAATCGAGCATACGTTTTGTCGGTTTGCCGTCAAGTTGTCCGAAGCCCATCAGCATGGGTGACATGACTATACGGTTTTTTATTTCGCAACTCCCGATCCTCATTGGCGAAAAAAGCATTTTATACTCCATAATCAACTCCTTAAAATAATTGTATCACACTTAGTCGCCATGGACAATAGCGGAAATGTTCAAAGAAAAATCGGAGCTTAGGCTCCGATTTCTTGTCAAACAAACTATTTTTTATGCTGCTGCTTGTATGCTTCAAGCGTATTGAAAATGAGCATCGTCACGGTCATCGGGCCCACGCCTCCGGGGACCGGCGTGATATATGAACATTTGGGCGCCACGTTTTCGAAGTCAACGTCGCCGCAAAGTTTGCCGTACTCGTCTCTGCACATACCTACGTCTATGACCGTCGCACCCTCTTTCACCATATCTGCTTTCAAAAACTTCGCTTTCCCGATAGCTACGCAAACGATATCGGCTGCAGATGTGATCTCGCCGAGATCGCGAGTGCGAGAGTGGCATATCGTAACAGTACAGTTTCTGTCCATGAGAAGTTGCGCGAGAGGCTTGCCTACAAGGTTGCTTCTGCCCACAACAACCGCATTTTTGCCCTCAAGCGGAATATTGTAATGCTCGAGCAATTTTATAACTCCGTACGGCGTGCAGGCAATCAAACTGTCTCTACCCGTCCAAAGCCTGCCCTTTTGCACAAATGTGCAACCGTCCACATCCTTTTTGGGATCTATAAGATCTATAAGCTCATTTTCGTTCAGGTGTTTGGGAAGAGGCAACTGCAAAATCATACCCGTCACCGAATCGTCTTCATTGAGCCTTTTTATAGTCGCAGCTACCTCGTCGAAAGTGCTGTCAGCAGGAAGATTGCATAGATACGATTTTATACCCGTTTCCTCGCACGCTTTGATTTTGTTGCGTACGTACACCTTTGAAGCAGGATCGTCGCCTACCAAAATTACGGCAAGTCCCACTTCGCCGGCAATCGTCTTCACTTCCTCTGCTATTTTGCCGCGCAGCGCTGTCGCAACGGCTTTTCCGTCTATTATTTGCATAAAATCTCCTCAATATTTCACAGATCGGCAATAATTGCAGATCAGTTATTTTTTTGCTCGCGTTCTACGCCTTCATCGGCCTTTTGATCGCTCTTTTTCAGTTTGACGACAAGACACGTCATTACGGCAATGCCCACAAAAAGAATTGCGGCTATTACGCCAAGGGCAACGGTAGCGGACTTTGCCGCGGCAACGCTTACCGCCCCGATAAGCGTGAAGGGTATAAAGCCGTAAGTCCTGTAACCGTGTTTTTTGAACCGTATGAATAATATCACTAGCGCTATAAGCGCCGCCAATTCAATTGCAACTATGGTCCCGAGCAATGCCACAGGCCATATCTTTGCTTCATCTTTGGTTTCGCCAAGCACATAGAATGTCGAGAAGTGAGTTGTCTCAAACACCAGATACGCATATCCGGAAACATACTCCACGGACGTATCGTAAACTTCCAAAGTGCCGTCTTCGGTCGCATGCACGATTTGCAATCCGTCCGTATCCAACAACTTCGAAGGCAACAATATCATCACCTTATACAGTCCGCTTTCCGGATC
>CANREO010000122.1 GCA_947629635.1 uncultured Clostridia bacterium | reverse complement strand
TCAACAGTAGCTACGGTAAAAGGAATGCGCCGCCTTGCAAATTCATCCATCAACCCCAAATATTCCTTATCCGTGTATGCGTGATACCTGCTCCACCAATTCGAAAGCGCATATTTGGGCAATACGGGTGGAAATCCGGTCAAATTGTAAAACTCTCTCAAACCGCCGAGATAATCGTCTCCGAACGCGAATATGTATTTGTCCGTTCCGCCCTCGCGCGCCTTAATGCTTCCGTCTTCCTCCAACAAAAACGAGCGACTATCATCTATCTCGCTGACGCCGTTTGAAGCGAAGATACCCTTTCTTATATGCGGAAAGAAAAAATGATCTTTTCTGTCTTTGGCGTGTTTCCATCCGCCTATGTGCCCCATTGTGCCGTCAAGCGTCCGCGCCGTGCCGCCCAAATTGGTTTTATTTGAAGGATAGCATATTCCTTCAGGCGTCTCGACTCCTGCGCGCTTGCCGTCGGCAGACACAACAAAAGTGCACGCATCCGTCACAATATAATGTTTATCATCGGTTTTTATATAGTTAAAGTTTGGTTCTGCAAAATTACGACATACAACAAGTTGCGTCATGCAATTTGTAAAGACGCCTTTTTCCACTCGCAATATCCTGTCAGATATGACGCTCAACCGCATATCTCCGTCAATTATGACATTATCTTGTTTACATGGCGCCGAGCGCACCCCGAAGCGAAAACCGTTCATAACTTTCCTCCAGCTTATCTGCTTTTGATCATTTTAACATACGTTGCACGCGCAGTCAATATCGCCCGTCTTTGTAAGACGCGCTTTTTGACTCGCTAAAAATTACGACCCCTATTTAGAGGTTGCTTTAAGTTTAGAAATATAGTATAATATACAAAATTCTATACATAGGGAACGTTATGAAAGAAAAATTTTCCAAAGCGCTCGCCGCGGTCAATCGTTTTGTACAATCCGATCTTTTCATAGTATTCAACGCTCTGTTTGTGTTCGTCGGTTGGTGCACGGGCGAGTGGGTGGCCCTGCTTTCGGTGATGGCGATCATCAATATATTGCCCCTGTTCTTTTCAAAGGATACTCGGCATCTTTTGAGCATACTTATGATGTTTACGCTTATGATAAGCGCAAACAGGCACAATCTGAGCCACTATGCGCCAATGCTGGTCATTGTGCTTTTACTGTTTATTGGCATATTTTTCAACTTTTTCTTCTTCAAGAGAGATATTAAACCTCTGTCTGTAAAGCGTATGCACGGCTTTCACTTCTCTCTTATTGCGCTTATCGTCCCGGCCGCTCTGAGCGGTCTCGGCTCCCCGTACGAACATCCGCTTGCCGTTGTTGCGGTACTTGCGCTTATGATAGTTTTCGCTCTCGGCTATAGCTTTTTAGTCGCGGCAAATCGCGACAGAGCTGACAGAAAAGAGATCGCTGAATATCTTTTGAAAGTGCTTTTTGCAATGGGCATAGTGATATTGTTGCAGATGATCGTTTATTTTTCGCGCATGGAAAATATTGAAGCCGTAATAAAGGCCGTAAAGACCAAAAACATCGCGCTCGGTTGGGCGGGTCCGAACAACGTCGCGCCGACGCTTTCGATGTGCATCCCGGCGACGTTGTATTTCTGCATCAAACGTAACAGATACACGCCGTTTGTCGTATGTCTGGCGCTGATCGAATTCGTCGCGCTTTTCGCCACGGGTTGCAGAGGCGCAATTTTATTTACGACAATGGCGCTCCCGGCAATGTTGCTTTACGTAACTGTAAAATCCGAAAATAAACTTACGTTCTGTCTCACTCTGTGTCTGCTGTTTGCCGCAGCCATAGTGCTTGTCGCTTTGAACGGTCAAACCGTGGTGGAGATTTTGACGGTAATTTTGAATAAGGGTCTGAACAGTTCCGGAAGGACGACTTGGCTGTATCCCGAAGCAATAGAAGCATTTAAAAAATGGCCTATCTTCGGAGCCGGGTGGGATTATAGATTGGGTGAACTCGCAAAAAAAGGAGACGGCTACACGCCCTATTGGTATCACAGCACTTTCTTCCAAATTTTGGCGGATATGGGCTTAGTGGGACTCATTTTCTTCCTACTATTCTATTTTTTCAGATATCGCACTTTCCTTGCCGACCGCAAAAATCCATCCAGCCTTGCGCTTCTTATGGGACTCGGACTATTTGACGCCTACGGCATGGTCGACACCAATTTTTTCGGCCCCACTTTCTTCGTCATGCTGTTAGCGATGACTTTCGCAGTGGAGATAGGACTTGACGACGACGTGTGCATGATTTGGAAGAATCCTTTCGGATTTTTAAAAAAGGGCTGCCATCTGTCGCAATCGAAAACGGATCCGCAGAGCGTAGAGAAAGAACCGACAAATCAAGACAACATAAATTAGCACATATAAAAAAGGCAAACTGCGCCGTTTTTGCGTCGGAATTATCCGACGCTTTTTATACTCAAAATTCCGCGCGCCGACATATATTGAAGTACGGAGGAATTATGTGCGGAATTGTCGGCTATTGCGGATATCAGAATGCTAAAAATATAGTTATCGACGGGCTGAAAACGCTTGAATACAGAGGATACGACAGTTCGGGCATCGCGTTTGAGGACGGCAGCGTTTATAAAACCGCCGGCAGCGTGGAGCAATTGGAAGCGCTTCTGCCCGACGTAAAATCGCGCACGGCAATAGGCCATACGCGATGGGCAACGCATGGCAGCGCCGTGGCAAAAAACGCTCATCCGCACCTCTCATTTGACGGAAGTATAGCCGTCGTACATAACGGCGTCATAGAAAATTGCGGCG
>CANREO010000121.1 GCA_947629635.1 uncultured Clostridia bacterium | reverse complement strand
CCACCACTCGCAATCTAATTCGAACCACTTTTAATGTTTGGGACGAGTTGGATTGTTTTTTATTCCGCTATCGAGGCTTCAAACCTGCATTGATTTTCAAATAGCGCGTCACAATTGCCTCAGTCGCCTTACAGTCTATGGTAGCGATCGCTTTATGGAGTGTTGTATGTGCAAAAATACGTGCGCAAATAATAACGTTGACTTTTCACCTATCGTCGATTATAGTTAACATATGACTATAAAGGAGGCAATGGCATCAAATGACATTATATCAAGCTTTTATGAAAGTACTTGCAAAATGCATTTACCGCAAGCCTGAGTTTATATTTGAAGAGCCGTTGCCCGAAGGAGAACCCCTAGTATTTACAGCCAATCACTCGGCAGCGGACGGACCTGTAATTACAAGTTTATATTTTCCGCGTCCTTGTCGTCCATGGTCAATTGCGCAAATTTTGGACAAGCGCACGGCTCCGGGATTTATATATTATGATTTCTTTGCAGGTCCCGTAAAAAAACACAAAAAGTTGTGGCGAGTCCTTTCTCACCTTGTGGCGTTTTTACTCAGACCCCTATTGCTCGCGGTAAACGGAATCCCCGTATATCATGATAAAAGAATAATGAATACATTGAGCGAATCTCTTGAGGCGCTGGATAATGGAACAAATCTTGTTATCTTTCCCGAATGTCCCGAAAAATTTTCGGAACATATCAACGATTTTTACGGCGGGTTTGCAAAACTTGCGGAACTGTATTATAAAAAACACGGAAAGCCTTTAAAATTTTACCCTACCTACATCGCGCATTCTCTGCGCACCGTCATGGTGGGCAAGGCTATAGAAGCACCCCCCCCCCAAGAACTTCCTCCGTCTGTGTGGCGCAAGCATATAGCAGAAACTTTGAGAGACAGGACAGAGGCTTTGGCCGCATCGCTACCTCCGCACAAGGTTACGCCCTTTCTCACCGACGAATGGTACGAGGCATACGGCAAATACTGGTCTGAAAACCGCATGCAGGACTATTGGAAATTGAGCGAAAACGAATTGAAAAACAGATCGCGCAAATCAAAAAAGCTCAAAAACGAATGACTCGTTATTATGCAAAATAGTCAAAAATCACATATTCGCGGTTTTATAATGTAATATCATCATATTAAAAGCCGATTATGTGAAGTTGTGCATATGAATATACTCGACAAAATTTTCGAAAATATGACGCCGAACGTCGAAAGGTTGAAGACATACGGTTTCAAAGAAAACGGCAATGCGTTGGAATATTCCGCCGTAATACTAGACGGCGGATTTGAAATGAACGTATCTATTGCCGGCGGCATACGTACAAAAGTTGTGGATCTTACGACAGGCGAACCCTACGCTCTTCACCTTGTAGAGGACGCGCAAGGCGAATTTGTCGGCAATGTGCGCAAAGCGTATTGCGAAGTCTTACAAGATATTGCGGACAAATGTTGTTTGAAAGGAACCTTCAAGAGCGAGTGCGCGCGCAATATCCTCAAATATATAGAAAAAACGTATGACGACAAGTTGGAATATCTTTGGGACAAATTCCCACGCGACGCCATTTGCAGACGCAAAGACAACAGAAAATGGTATGCCCTTTTCGTTGTCCTGCCGCGCATAAAACTCGGGCTCGACGGAGATGGCGAAACGGAAATAGCCGTTCTGCGAGTAGAAAAAAATACGGCGGACAATTTAATCAAATTTCACGGATACTTACCGGCATATCATATGAACAAAAAAAATTGGATCACCGTTCTGCTTGACGGATGCGTGGAATACCAAGACATTTGCAAATTGATAGACGCAAGCTATACGCTTGCAAAATGAGCGGCGACTTCCTAATAATGCCGGCATGTATTAAAAATATGTTTGGCAAATGAGGCGCGTATAGCGTTGTTATACTTTTGATTTGACGGGCTCAACCGTACATATAGGTGTATTTTGCGCGATAGTGCTCGTACATTTTGTCGTACATTTCCTCTTCCGTCTTCCCTATCGCGAAAATTTTGCCGAATTTGGTGATGAAATAATCGCCGCGAGGCACATATACATAATCATATACACCGCCCTGCTGCGCCGCTGCGGAGGTGGCGAACCTTTTGTTGACGTCGTCGCGCGCGATATAACAGAGACGCGAATCATTTCGCTGAATGGAATAATTGCGATATGTATGCGCAATAAAATCCTTTGCCTCCTGCTCGGAATCCGCTATGTCGTAAGTCTGTCCGTTTTTCAGAATGATCGCAAAATTGCGGTCGATCACGGCAAATTCCAATATCTCGTCGTCCTCGCCGTCAAGGTATGGCGCGAGCCCGTCCCTGCCGCCGAAAGTCCAATTTTGATGTTTGCGCGTCATAAAAATCCTATACTTCGTCATATCTGCACCTCAAAAGGATTATATCATATGCCACGACCTCTTTCAAGACATTGATTTTCTTTTTTTACGGTATTGCAAATCATACCGATATAGTATATAATGGATTCAGAAAATTTTATTTATATAAATGGCAAATTTATATAAAAAAGGCGGAATTTATGAAATTTAAAAAGTATGACGACTTCCGTTTTGAAAACAAGCTTCGCAGCGGTCAATTCGTCGCCTTTTGCATAGAGGCGGCTTTTGCCCTCGTACTGTTGATAAGCGGTTTCAACTTCCTCGCGATTTGCGCGATCGTGTTCTCGCTCATCTTTGCGGTATGGCTTCTCTTGAGCGTCGCATTGCGCAACTACGCAAGCGTGTGGACTTTGGGCGCATACATCTGCTCGGAAGCGTCGTTGTTGCTCT
>CANREO010000120.1 GCA_947629635.1 uncultured Clostridia bacterium | reverse complement strand
AGACCTTTTATATTATTTTGATGAATTTGAATTAAAAATTAAACGCCCATATGACAACCGCAGTAGTTTTGTCTGTATATGCCAAACTGCTTTGACAATATGGTGGAACGAAGAAAGCCGTCGTGTTTTTTGAAATCGGACGATAAATATTCAACTTGATATTTTGCGGCGCATTGCTTTCCTATTTCATTTATAAGTTGCGCGTTTTTGTGCGGACTTACCGTCAACGTGGTCGCAAAAAAATCGTATTCGTCTCTGTGTGCGGCAAGGTATTCGGCGGTTGCGTCAAGTCTCATCTCGAAGCACAAATTGCACCGCGCTCCGCCTTCCGGCAAACTTTCCATGCCTTTTGCCCTTGCAATAAATATAGAACAATCCTGTTCGGGCACAATGAGTTTTACTCCGTCAAAATGCGATATCACAGTTTTTAATGCTTCAAGTCGACGGATAAACTCCTCTTTTGGTAATATATTCGGATTATAAAAATAAATAGTTATGTCAAAAAAATTGGCGATTGCATCCAATACTCCTGCGCTACACGGCCCACAACACGCATGCAACAATAGACGCGCTTTGTTTGCGCGCTTTTGCGCTATCTGATATTCGACGGTTCCGCAGTTTGGCAATTTCATAATAATATTATATCACGCAATTTGCCAAATTCAATTTGTTTATCGGTTTTTTGATCGCTGAAATTAGCGAGGTCAGGATTTTTATTATTGTCTATAGTATCTTGTTATGATATAATTATTTAAATAGCTTGGTTTTGCGCGAGCGCGCGACGGAGGCAATATGATTTTGCAGGCAAAAAACATAAAAAAGACATTTGTCACGGGCGAAGTGTCGCAGGATGTGCTGAAGGGCATCGACTTCGAACTTAATGAAGGCGAATTCGTTGCGATCGTCGGAGAGTCCGGATCGGGCAAATCCACGCTTCTTTATATACTTGCCGGTATCGATTCGCCATCCGAGGGAAGCGTCACGTTGCTCGGCAAACGGCTTGACGGCTTAAAGGACGAGGAACTTGCGGCTATGCGCCGTAAAGATTTTTCGTTTGTATATCAATTTGACAATCTGGTGCCCAACTTGACCGTATATGAAAACATTACGCTTCCTCTAATGCTGGACAAACGCAAGGAAGAAGAATACAAAGACGATGTGGAAGCGGTCGTAAAGTATCTGGGCATAGACAACAGACTGAAAAGTTTTCCTCGCCAACTCAGCGGAGGCGAGCAACAACGCGTGGCCATAGCGAGGGCGCTCGTCACATCGCCCAAAGTCATTTTCCTTGACGAGCCTACAGGTAGCTTGGATAAGGAAAGAGGCAGGCAAGTTATGGAACTTTTGAAAGATATAAACCAACATAGGGGAGTTGCGCTAGTCATGGTTACTCACTCTTTGGCGCATGCCGAATATGCAAGCAGGATAGTACGCATGGAAGACGGCGTCATCGCGGAGGCGTAAATGCTGAAGTTGGCATGGCGCAATATCGTTGCAAAGCCCGGTCGCTCGGTCGCGATCGTGTTTGCAATAGCCATTTCCGTGGCTATGATTTTTGCCATGCTTTCGTTTAAGCCTACCGTTCACGATTATATTTATGATACCGAGACCGCGGTTTCGGGCATGAGCGACATCAAAATTTCCACCAAATCGAGTTCTGAAAGCCGAATCACGGAAATTGCCGCGCCTCTGAGCGCGATCGACGGAATAGAAAACGTAGTGCCGTCGCTGACTCTTTATGCGCTTGTCAACGGCGAATATATTCAACTCAGAGGTTTTGACACAAACTCGCTGTGTAAATTGCAAAATATAAATGTCGTCGACGGATCTATAGATCAAATAGACGCGGGTTCTGCGACAGACGGTCATACGGACGGTATTGTCATATCGAAGAGGGCGGCGAAACATTTTCGCTTAGGGGTCCGCGACCGCGTTGTACTAAGCGTGGGCAGCGTGCAAACAAATTTTTACATCGAGGCGATCGCCGACAACGACGGATATTTTCTTGAGGACGCGCCATATCAATTCATCGGCAATATTTACGGCGTTTCGCGCATGATTTTGAGCAATATTCAAGCGCATATTTGCAATGAAATATATATTAAAGTTGCCGACGGAGCCGACGTCGATGCCGTGATAGACTCGATTTCGGCTATTGACGCATATTCAACAATGCTTGTCGAAAGGACGGGCGACGAGACTTATATAGACGCGCAGACAACGTCGCTCACCGCTCCAGTAGTGCTTGCTGGCGCCGCAGTGCTGGTGCTTAGCGTGGCAATAATATTTTTGTTGTTTATGATGAGCGAAAACGAAAAGTTGGCGTTAATTTCCAAACTCGGCGTAATAGGCGCGACGAGGGAACAGATCTTTGCTATGTTCGTGTCAGAAAGCGCGATACTTGCAATTTTCGGTTGTCTGATAGGGGCCGGGCTGGCCATAGGAATTTTTGCATTAATTGTCAAACTTACTCTTTCGAGCGTGATAGCGCTCCGCTTTTCGGCATGGCGTCTGTCGGTCGCGATCCTCTTGGGCTTTGTCAGCGCGCTGATCAGTTCAGTCGCACCCATTGCGCGGTCGTTTAAAGGTAGCATCAGAGAAAATATGCTTGGCGCGAAGCGCGGAGGCAAATTGGCTATGCCTATAACGCTCGTCCCTGCAATAGTATTATTGGCAGTGACGGAAAGCGGAGTCTTGTCAGCGCCGATAAGAGCTGTCCTCAGCGTGGTCACGCTTGCGATGCTATTCCTTGCTCTTGGCTGTTTGCTTCCCGTTGCACTGAGATTTGTGGCAAAACTTGCGTCAAAAGCAGGCCCGTCGACTGTCAGAGTGGCGGGCTTGGCGGTGG
>CANREO010000119.1 GCA_947629635.1 uncultured Clostridia bacterium | reverse complement strand
GCATACGATAGTCAGAAGAGCCTTTGAGCCCCGACCTGCCCGATTTTACAAGCAATTTATGCAAATATATTTTGAAATAATATTTAAGTCCGCGCCGAGGTTTGATCCCGGCGGAGTCTATGAGTACAAGGCTTTTTACGATCTGAGGAAATTTCGCCGCCAATTCTATCGCCACGCGTCCTCCGAAAGAATGTCCGACAAAGTTTGCGCGAGTTATGCCCAAATGTCCGAGAATACCCAATGTCTCCTGTGCGTAGTCCGCAACCGAATAAGGCTTTGGAGGAGGATCGCTCTCGCCGAATCCCGAAAAATCGAACAATGTCACACGAAAGTTTTCGGAAAGTCTCCTAGCTACAAACAAAAAGGCGGAAACGCTTGCGCCCCACCCATGTAAAAACACGACGTTTTCGCCGCTGCCGAAGCTTGTATATCTTACGCTGTGTCCGTTTAGGCACAGCATTTGAAAATTTTCTCTGTTTTTTGCGGTTCCGTAAGTTATCGCGCTGTCAGACTGCAAAACTCTCCTATAGATTCAGCCACATTATGAGGGCGTCATGCTCATTTTCGTAATACTTCCTACGTACACCCTCAGTCCTGAAGCCGAAGCTTTCGTACAGTCTTATCCCAACGGCGTTATCCGCTCTCACCTCGAGCGTAACGCTCTTCACGCCGATACTTTTTGCAAGTTCGAGCAACTTCTTGACAAGCATTTTGCCCAAGCCTTTGCCGCGATACTTCTCTTTTACGGCAATATTTGCCATCTGGGCCTCATCCAGCACTTTATGAAAGCCGCCGTAGCAGACGACCTCTTCGGCCTCCACTCCAACAACGTAGTATGCGTTTGCGTCCTCCACGTCTGGCTTGAACATGTTTTCCGTCCAAGGCGAAGCGAAGGTTGCCGCTTCTATCGCCGCAATTTGGGGCAGATGATCGTAGCTTAAACTCTCAAATCTCATCTTTCTCCCTCTCCGCTTGCGATTTACGCATATAAAACGGTTCGAGTACGTCAGAAAACCGATTTGTCCGCCACTTTTCACGCACTACTCCGGCTATAGCTTTTGCGTGCGACATGGCGGGCCCTAATACGGCGTCCTCCCTCTCATGTTCCGTCAAAAATCTGCAAGATAGCACTTCGCCGTCTACGCAATCGGCGACGTAGGCGTTGCCGTGTCCGGCTTCCACCGCAACTCTGACGGTCGCCCTATTGTATGCCAAAACTTCGAATGAGGTGACTCTTATCCTCTTTAAATTTTTTGCAAACGCCAATGCCGTGGCAGTGGCGACTCCTATTCTTATACCCGTAAACGACCCGGGGCCGACTACCACCGCTACGGCGTCAAGCGCGTCGAGCGTTATGTCTGCTTCACACAGCAGAGCGTCAACTTCGGACATGAGTATTTTGGAATGCCCTGTTTTTCCCACCGATACGTTGCGGCTGATCTCGTCGCCGTCGCGCACAAGCACGACGCACAACTGCTCGGATGAAGTGTCTATTGCAAGAATATTCATAATATTTCCTATTTTTATATTGTATTTCGATCGGCTGTTACGTCGCCCTTATCTTCGGCGGACGCATGCTTCGATTCCTCTGCTCTCGCAGTTACCGTAAATACGCGCTTGTCGCCCTCTTCTGCGACAATATCTATATCATATGCTTTACCCTCTATCTTTGAAAACTTGTTCCACTCGATTACGGTCACACAATCGTCTCCGAAACAATCCTCTATGCCCAGCTCGGCTATCTCGTCCTCGTTTTCTATCCTGTACATATCAAGATGATTTAGCTTCAATCTGCCGCTTTCGTATACGTTCAAAAGCGTAAATGTCGGGCTCGTGACTTCTTCCGTCACGCCCAAAGCCTTTGCCAAACCCTTTGTGAAAGTGGTCTTTCCGGCGCCCAATTCTCCGTGAAGAAGCAACACCTCTCCGCCGTCGAGTTCGTCCGCTATCCTTTCTGCCAACGCATAAGTTTCTTCCGTATTTTTTACTTCGTATCTTCCCACAAGTTTATCTTTCTTCTTTATAAGGCTGTCGCCCTCCCAATGCAAGAGCACGCTCAGCCGCTTATACAGCAAAAAAGTCAATATCGCTACGATTATACACCTAAGAAGGTTGAAAGGCAACACTCCCGCCCACAAATAATACTTGTAAAACGTGTCTGCCGTCACTCCCTTGTAGAGCGCGCTTACGGCGCCGACAATGCCCTCGAAATTGCCCTTGAAATAGAGTTCGACATAAAACGGAACGGAGATATATCTGTTTACAAGCACTGCGATAAAACTGACGGCTATGCTGCCTATCGCCAGCCCCAGCAGCGCATAAAGTATACCTTGTTTATGACTTTCTTTGTCCTTACGCAACTTGTATATAATTGACGCCGGGAGTACGAAAGCGACCCCCAACAACATATCGGTAGCCTCGCCGACGTACACCGTCGAAGTCATCGGAAATTTGAACAGGCACTTCAAAACGACTACCAAACAACCGCTTATGGGGCCCATGGAAAATCCCGCCAACAGCGCCGGGAGCTCGGATATTTGTATATCCAAAAAACTCGGAAATATTGGCAGGTTGAATTTTGCAAAGGCGTAAAGTATAAAGGACAACGCGGTGAGTATGGCAAGTTTGGCAACGTATGACGCGGAAAATTTGGGATTGGCAAACTTTTTCAGCCCTGCTTTGATCCGCTCCGAAACAGCCTTTTTTGCGTTTTGTTGCGACGCGATAGAAACATTCTCCGACATAAAAAATACCTCGATCGCATCGAGGTGTCGGCAAATAAAATATTTTACCGCTTCTTTCATCCGGACTGTACCGTTGGTCAGGGAATCGCACCCTGTCGGCCTGCCGCTTTG
>CANREO010000118.1 GCA_947629635.1 uncultured Clostridia bacterium | reverse complement strand
ACTTCCTTATAATATTGCCGCTCCGCGGTTTTCACCGCCCAGAGAAGGGAGCGGGCGTTGCTCCCGAGCGAGAGCCTGAAGAAAAGCCGGCTATTGAAAGTGCGCCCGAAGCCTCGCCCGACGAGCCTGTGCGCGAAGAAGTGGTAAGCATCGAGCCTGTCGAAACGGAGGAAGACGCAAAGCCCGCCAAACTCATCAAATTGCCCAGCCTTGTAGACTATATGTTGCAAAGCAATATGTCGCCAAATATGAAAAAGCGCATAATGCAGACGCTGATATTGGCTTACGAAAAATTTAAAGATGTACCGGAAGAGGAAAAAATCATCAAGAGTTGCCTCAGAAAGTTGGCAATTTCCATGAAGGCAGATCTGGAAAAATAATTGATTGAAGCAGTTAGAATAATAAAATCCGCAGATCAATCTGCGGATTTCTTTATTTTGTTTTGTTTATTTCAGCATTCTCTTCTTCCACATGATTATCAGCATAATGATCAAAATTACGATGCTTATACCTATAACAACCCAAAATCCCCACGATTTGTCGCTGAATGGTACGCCCGTATTCATGCCCCAAAATGAAGCGATCATTGCCGGTACGTCTATGCAGAGGGTGATGATAGTAAGAGCTTTCATCACGATATTCAAATTGTTTGAAATAAGCGACGCATATGCGTCCATTGTTCCGCTGAGAATGTCGCGATAAATGTTTGACATTTCTATGGCCTGTTTATTTTCGATCAAAACATCGTCCCAAAGGTCCTCGTCCTCTTCGAAGAATTTTACAAGACGGGGGACTTTGTCCAGCACGGCGGTATTTGCCCTCAGCGATGTGCTGAAGTAGACCAATGATTTTTCAAGCGACAACATCTCGAGCAAACTCTCGTTTTTCGTAGATTTTTCAAGGTCACTTAGTACGCGTTGGCTGGCTCTGTCGATCTGATTGAGGTATTGTAAATACTTTTTTGCAATTACATATTGCAGCTGCAAGAAAAATCGCGTGCGTTTGTGTATATTGAAGTCACGTACATAGCGTCCAGCCATGAGATCGTATATTATCGATGTCTCGTTCAAACATACGGTGACTACCGTGGATTCGTTGGAAATAAATCCGAAAGGCAGTGTGGCATAGGTGTACTTGTCGTCATCTTCTTCGGTGATAGGTATATCGGTGACGGACATTAGTACGGAATCTTCTCTTTCAATGTGAGCGCGCTCTTCGGAGTCCAGTGCGGCTTTCAGATATTCTTCGGGAATTTTGGTAGCCAAAGATACCAACTCGATTTCTTTATCCGTTGGGTTGGACATATGAATCCACTTGTCGGAGAAGTCATAGGCCGCGTTTATTTCGGACGAATCGACTTCAACGACGGATTTGTTGAGTTTCCTGTATACTTGGAGCATAAAAGCCCTCCTTTTCGGCATAGCAATTCGCGCCGCCGAAAGAGGACTTAAGGCGGTACGATTATTTGGAGTGACTACTTCCCGGGTCAGCGTCCATAAATTGCACCTCATAAAAGTATTTTGATATTATCATTTTATCAAAAAAAAATTTTTAAGGCAACCGATTTACAAGGTTATTTTTTCTTGATTGTATTTATTTTCGGCAAATTGCGGCAAAGTTGCCTCGGCTGTAAAAATTCGTCAATTTTTTTTGTTTAATTGGATATTTTTATTGCAAAAGAGCCGTTATTTTGTTATCATTATTAATGACTTTATGAATTTAATTAGGAGGAACTCTTAATGCATAAGAAATATGTATATCTGTTCACCGAGGGCAATGCGAATATGCGTGAGCTGCTGGGTGGCAAGGGCGCAAATCTCGCCGAAATGACCAATATCGGTCTTCCCGTTCCGCAGGGATTCACAATTTCGACGGAGGCTTGCACTCAGTATTATGAGGATGGTAGGCAAATAAATGCTTCGATCCAAAAAGAAATTATGGAAAATATCGAAAAGTTGGAAAAGATCACCGGCAAAAAGTTCGGCGATCTCGAAAATCCGCTTCTCGTTTCCGTCCGCTCCGGCGCAAGGGCTTCTATGCCGGGCATGATGGACACCATCCTCAATCTCGGACTCAATGAGCAGGTCGTCGAAGTGCTTGCAAAAAAATCGGGCAACCCGAGATGGGCTTACGATTGCTATCGCCGCTTCATCCAGATGTTCTCCGACGTCGTCATGGAGGTAGGTAAAAAATACTTTGAAAAACTTATCGACGAGATGAAGGAAAAGAAAGGCGTGCACTTCGATGTGGAACTTACGGCTGATGACCTCAAACAACTTGCAAATCAATTTAAAGCGGAGTATAAAAAGCAACTCGGCAAGGATTTCCCGTCCGATCCCAAGGAGCAACTGTTCGAGGCTATAAAGGCTGTTTTCCGCAGCTGGGACAATCCTCGCGCAAATATCTATCGTATGGATCATGACATTCCGTACAGCTGGGGCACCGCCGTCAATGTCCAAATGATGGCTTTCGGCAACATGGGCGATGACTGCGGTACAGGCGTTGCGTTTACAAGAAACCCTGCAACAGGCGAACCGGGACTCATGGGCGAATTTTTGATGAACGCTCAGGGAGAGGACGTGGTTGCCGGCGTGCGCACTCCTATGCCCATTTCCAAGATGGCCGAAGTGTTGCCCGATGTGTACAGACAGTTCCTCGACGTGTGCAAGACGCTTGAAAATCACTATAGAGATATGCAGGATATGGAGTTTACGATTGAGCAGGGCAAACTCTATATGCTTCAGACGCGCAACGGTAAGCGCACTGCTGCGGCTGCGATCCGCATCGCATGCGACCTCATCGATGAGGGTATGATAACGGAAAAAGAGGCGCTTTTGCAGATAGACGCAAAGACGCTCGACATGCTCCTGCATCCGACTTTCGACG
>CANREO010000117.1 GCA_947629635.1 uncultured Clostridia bacterium | reverse complement strand
CTCCGCAAACACTCAAACGCCCGATATGTCCGTGGGCGACGACGTGCAAACGGGTAGACCCGAAAACCCGACTCCGCCCGTCGATGACGATCCGCCCACCGACGTAAACGAACCCATAACTTTCAAAATGCCATGCAACGGCACGGCGACTAAGGACTATGCGGCAAAAATGGTTTGGAGCCAAACCTTAAAACAATACGCCACCCACACCGGCATCGATTTCACCTCGGAAGACCTCAACGTCTTTGCCTCGGCGGACGGCGTCGTGCAAAAAACGGGTTATGACAAACTCAACGGCCACTATATCGTCATCGAGCACAAGGACGGATACGTCACAAAGTATATGTCGCTTGAAAACACCGATTCCGTCAAAGAGGGCGAAACGGTAAAACAGGGGCGCCTGATCGGCAAAATGTCAAACTCTCAAGGCCGCGAATCGGGCGAGGGCGCGCATCTGCACTTCGAAATTTACAAGGATTCCGTCATAATGGATCCCCTCGAGGCGCTTATGCTCGAAGAAAAATGATACGCCGACTTTACGGCATAAAATAAGCGGAGCCTTCGCTCCGCTTGTCTTTTATTTCAACGCGTCGATTATGTCGCTCACCTTGTCAAACACAAAGTCGGGCTTTATCTTCGACGTCTCCAGCATCTTTCTGTCCGTCTCGCCGCTCAGCACAAGCACGGAAGCAAAGCCGCAATTTTTGCCGAACGCCACGTCCGTATAAAGTCTGTCTCCGACCATGGCGATCTTCCTCGGCGGCAAGTTGTATTTTTTCGCGAGCCTCTCCCCCGCCGTCTTGTGCGGCTTGCCCATCACAATGTCAGGCGTGCGACCTATGGTCAGACGGATCGCCTCTATGATAGCGCCGATGTCGGGCATCGGACAGCCCGGAGCCGGACAAAAATAGTCGGGATGCGTGGCGATGTACGGCAGCCCCTTGTGCAAATATCCGCAAAACTTGTAAAGCCTGTCATATGTCAGCGAAGTGTCGAAGCCTATGACGCATATGTCGGGATCGTCGTCGACAAGCTCGATGCCGTAAAGCTCGAATTCACTCTTCAATCTGTCATTGCCAAGCAAAAAGACGCGGCTGCCACGATAGTTGTCCAAAATATATTCGCAGGTCACCTGTCCGCTGGTGTAGATCTCGTCCGAATACGTGCGAAGCCCCATCTTGTTGAGCCTGGCTATATAGTCGGTGTGCATCCTGCTGCTGTTATTTGTAAAAAAGCATATGCGCTTGCCCATCTTGCGCAACATGTTCACCGCCGAAAACGAGCCCTCTATCTCGTCGTCTCCGATGTAAACCGTGCCGTCAAGATCAAACACAAACAACTCGACGTCTCTTATGTTTTTCATATCCGTCCTCTTTACGTCACATGTCCGCCAAAACCCCCATTGCGTACGCGTAGCCCAACAGCCCGTCCGACGACGCCCCGGCAAGCTTCATTGCGCAAAACAGTTCCTTCACGCTAAACTCGCTCTTCAGCCAATAACCGGCGTCGGGATAAATGCGCCGCCAAAAGCGTTGCGAAGCGTGAAAATCCGCCCCGGCAAGCCTCAACAGATCCATGCGATATTCGCTTAAAATATAACTGATTCTAAAATACGCGTTTATGTCGAAAAAGTCAACTTTTTTGCAGTTCATATCTCTCGTCGCGCCTATTTCGGCAAGCGCGTCGGCCTCCGCGCTCAGATCGGGCGGAGGCATAACGTCTATGCCCGGCGCCCCGAGCAAACTTCCGTAAAACGCCGTGATGACGGCGGCGCACAAATACTTATACTCACCGTGCGACCTCACCTTCCTCCCGTCCCTTGCCGCTCTCGCCGCAAGTATACGCGCCATTATGTCCGCGGAGTCCTCCCAATCCTTTTGTCGCGACATCGTCATAAGCGCGTTTGCAAGCTCCCCGACGTCCGCGCCCACCGGCAATTGCACCGCGTCCGACGGTCCCTCAAGCGCAAGCACTCTCTTTCGAAACATCGCTTCGAATGCCCTTAAAGGCTGCGCGTACGCAAGGCCATATCCGGCTGCCAATCGCTCAAATCCGCAGTTTAACAGCGCATTTTTGTCAATAAACACGATTTTCGGCTTTTTATCGCACAATATCTTGTCCGTGTCAGGAGCAGTAAGATATATGCAAAAGTCTATGTCAAGATCGCTTGCCGCCTGCCGCGCGCCGTCTATCGCTTTGCCTCCGCCCACTGCCAAAACATGGCGGACAAATTCGGGCGGCGCAGCCTCTTCGGCGCAATCGAATACGCGATACATTATCCTCAGCGACGCCATGATCTCTTTTGCGATCGCCGCGTCGCGATCCTCATATACGACAAAAAGCGCGCCCTCCTCCACGGTCTCGCGAAGAGTGGGAGCGACTTCTTTTGTCAGATCCTCTCCCTCCAACACGTTGACGCCGTAAAGGGCGCGCCTTGTCACGTTAAATTTTCCCATAGCCACCTCCTCGCAAATCTTAGCACCTTTATGCATGCGTTTAGAGGCGGTTTTTGACAAATGTCGTCTTAAATTGGATTACTTTTTGACAAAGGTTCTGCACTTGGTGGAAAACGCCGTATCCCTCACGTCTATTTGCTCGTTGGCGCACAGCCCGTGATTGTTGAAGGCACACTCCGCAGAGCACTGTACAAGCGATTCGAGGTCATTGGCATAGATGTCGTTGCCGGCTTCCACGTCCGCGAAATTTTGGGCCAACGCTCCGCCTTCGCGCTTGATGCGGCTGATGCACTTGGCGCTGTCGGACACCGATATCACGCCCGCCAGGCACTTGCCTCGCAAATTGTGCTCGCAATTTGATGTAGAACAGTTTATCTTTTTCATATTTCCTCCTGAAAAATCAAATTTATACTACTATTATGCCCTATTATGCCGATAATACT
>CANREO010000116.1 GCA_947629635.1 uncultured Clostridia bacterium | reverse complement strand
GCTTATAAATACTGTGCGCCAACTCCGACGGCCATTACCGAAGCGGAAACAAAGTAGGTGGCTACTTCAAAGTTTCCCCGTGGCACACGCCAATCCTGTTTAGTGCTGCTGCGGTCAAGCTCTGACACGGTTCGCAGTATGACATTGCACGGGACCTTGCTATCAACACCCCTTGCTCTGTGCGGCCAACCATAACGGTCGCCTCGGAAGGTGTTCGACACTGCTATTGCGGATTGCAGTTTACAGGGCACCGCAAGCTCCCCGTCTAGCACAGTGAAGAAAGTATAACATTAAACGAGTCAAATTGCAAACAAAATGTTATCAAAAAAGCAACCTTCAAAACAAGGTCGCTTTTTCGATGTTATTCGTCAACGGAATTTTGTCATTTTATGTCGCGCTTTATAAAGGATGTTGCGCCTATAAGTGTGGATAGCGCCAAATATACGATCGGCATGATGATGACGGCGCAAAGTTCCGCCGTGGTGTAGGCGGAATATTTAGCCGCCACGTCTACTTGTTGCAAAGGCATAAACATTATGAAATCCGCATTTCCGCCAACCGATAAAACTACGGTGGAAGCTATGCTGAAAATCAAATTGAGTACGATGAATATGCCTATGTTTGCTCCTACGCTAGCGCCTGCGGAGCGCACCAGGAAACTTATCATAATAAATATCGACGCTGCCGACATGTGCGCGAGAATTTGCAAAGACAGACAGCGCATAAGCGTGCCGAACGTTTTGCCCGTAAACGGCGCTCCGTAACCTTTGAAAGCGGTGAATATTCCGCTTATCAAAAGGCTGAACAGGCAATATATGACCGTAAGCAACATTATGGAAATCCATTTGGAGAAGTAAAGTTGCACGCGTTTTCCGCCTCTGGCAGTTATTATTCCGATATTTCCGCTTGAAAAGTCGTTGCCTATGAAAATTCCGCAAATGATCGCAATGTAAAGCATCATGCCGCCTGAGCTTGAGAAGCCCATCAGGAGTTGATGCCCGAGCGATATCAGCATACTTTGCATTTGAATTGTCTCGGCGTCGAGAGGATTTTCCGCTATGCGTTTCTCTATGACGCTCAGACCCATCCAATACATTGCATAAAGCAAAAATGTGAGCGCAAACATCAATATGAGTCCGATCCAAACGCTCTTGAGTTTTTTCATTTTGTACAGATCCGAGAGGAGCGCGCCGCCCATATTACTTGTTTTCATCATGGCTCAGTCCTCCCATAAGCGAAATAAACGTAGATTCCAAATCGCCCTCGCATTTATAGATGTTTATTACGGGCACATTTGCTTTGGCAAACATTGTCGCGACCTCGGGGATGTCCTTCGAGAGATCGTAAAGCGCCAGTGTGTTGTAGGGCAATATTTCAAAATCATGTGCGTGATAATTTTCTACCACGACGTTAAGCGCGACTTTCAAATCGCCGACAACTACCTTGATATAGGGACGACACAACTCGTCCAAATCGGATCCGCGCATCTCTTTGACAAGTTTTCCGCCCTCGATGACGCCATAACTGTTTGCCAACTTGCCTAGTTCCGCAAGCAGATGCGATGATATCAGTATAGTTACGTTTTCCTCATGACAGAGGCGTTGTAAGAGTTCGCGCACTTCGAAGATCCCGGCCGGATCGAGTCCGTTGACTGGCTCATCCAATATCAGGATCCGGGGTTCGCCGATCAACGCGACGGCAATGGCAAGCCTCTGTTTCATACCGAGAGAATAGTGCTTGACTTTCAACTTGTCTTCGGAGTTGAGCCCCACCATATGCATGAGATTCTTGAGTTTTGTCGGATCGTAGTAACCCTCTGCCAAGGCGACGGCCGCCATATTGTCATAGCCGCTGAGGTTGGCCATCAGGGAAGGGCTGTCTATGATGGATCCGATTTTTTTACGCTCGTAGGCAAGAGCCTCTGTCGATACGGCTCCGTTTATTTTCACCTCGCCGCTGTCCGGGGCGCAAAGACCCAAAATGATGCGCATCAGTGTCGTTTTGCCTGCGCCGTTTCTTCCGACCAATCCGTAAATTTCACCTTCTCGCACGCAAATGCTTACGTCATCAAGCACTTTATGCTTGCCGAAGGATTTTGTAAGATGTGATGTCTCAATAATGTTCATATATTCCTCGCTTAATTATTATAACACCTATTTGATTTGTGAGCAATATAAATTCGGCTTCGCTTAAAAATATGATTTGTGTTTTATATGATTAAAATACATATAGTGTTTCATTGATATGGAATTTTGATCCCGAAGCGACAAATTGTATGCGTATCGTGTATTATAACGTCAATTTCAAGCTGAATTTCGAAATTTGGCAATAAAAAAACTTGCGTTTGCAAGCGTTTGGAGCGGGCGATGAGAATCGAACTCACGACTAAAGCTTGGGAAGCTCTCGTTTTGCCATTAAACTACGCCCGCATAGAATGTATCTCAATTTTAACACACATTGAGCTTTTGTCAAACGTATTTTTTGTTGACGTCATAAATTTCTTGCGTTTTTTTTTATATAAAGCTATAATATTTAAAATCTTAATTGTTAAGGACTTGAAATATGTACAAACCTGTTGACACCAGACTTGATTTTGTAAATCGCGAAAAAGAAGTGCTGGACTTTTGGAAGAAAAACGATATCTTCCGCAAGAGCGTCGAAAAAAACGAGGGCGGCGAAGAGTTCAGTTTTTATGACGGGCCTCCGACTGCCAACGGCAAGCCGCACATCGGGCATATACTCACTCGCGTCATGAAGGACATCATTCCTCGCTATAAGACGATGAAGGGCTATCATGTGCTCAGAAAAGCCGGCTGGGACACGCATGGACTTCCCGTCGAACTCGAAGTGGAAAAATCACTTGGAATAGACGGCAAACAGGAAATAGAAAAATACGGTATCGAACCTTTTATCAAAAAGTGCAAAGAATCCGTTTGGAAA
>CANREO010000115.1 GCA_947629635.1 uncultured Clostridia bacterium | reverse complement strand
AAAGATCTTTGCTGCCAACAAACTCCGCATTGCCCGTTTTTTATGACATCAACGGAGATGAACTTCCGTACGCACAGGACACATACGTGCGTCCCGAGGAAATCTCCCCCGATCTAAAAAACGCCTTCGTAGCTCTGGAAGATAAGCGATTTTATTCGCATAAAGGCTACGATCCCATCCGTATGATAGGCGCTACGCTCAGCAACATTAAGGCGCGTAAGATCACTGAAGGCGCGTCTACAATCACTCAGCAACTTGTAAAAAATACTCATCTTACGCACGAGCGCACGTTCAAGCGCAAACTTAACGAAATAGCAATAGCTGTCAAATTGGAAAAAGAGTACGACAAAGATGAAATTTTGTCAATGTATCTTTCCGTGATCTACTTCGGAAGCGGAGCATACGGAGTCAAACAGGCGGCAAGAACTTTCTTCGGCAAGGACATAAGCGAACTTACGTTACCCGAGTGCGCTACTCTCGCCGGCATCGTGCGCAACCCTGCGGGATATTCGCCTATATACAGGCCGGAAAGCTGTTTAAAACGCAGAAACGTGGCGCTGCATACCATGTATGAGCAAGGATATTTGGATAAAGAGACATACAACAAAGCGATCGATGCGCCGCTCGACGTAAAATCAAATAACGAAAGGGCGAATTGCCGAAAAGAAGCTGCGATTTCTATTTGGCAAAAGTAAAAAGCGAAGTATTGAACAAACTTGGCGTCACGACATATCAACTTGACAACATGGGGCTTAAAATATACACCAACCTTGACCCCGAGCTTCAACTTGCGCTGGAAGCTCAAAAAAACTCAAATAAACTTGACAGCGAAGGTTCTGTCGCCATCATTATAGACAACAGCACAGGAGGAGTGCTTGCGCACTGTTCCACTTATCCTTACGAAGTCAAAAGACAAGCCGGTTCTGCGCTAAAACCACTAGCGGTATATGCCCCGGCGCTGGACAGCCGCATCGTGACTCTTGCCACTCCGATAGTCGATGAGAAAGTGAATTTCGGCGGTTTTGCGCCGGACAATTACGACAGCGTCTATTATGGCGACACTAATGTGCGCGAAGCGATCAAGAAGTCGATGAACAGCGTAAGCGTAAAAATTCTGGATTATTTGGGACTCGACAGAAGCGTCGAATATCTTAAAAATTTCGGCATCGAACTTAAATCGGATGATATGAATTACGCCTTGGCGCTCGGCGCAGTCACAGTTTCGCCCACGCAAATGGCGGCCGCATACAGCGCGCTTGCAAACGGTGGCGAATATCGCAGTCCGCAATACGTAAGATACGCACTCAAGGACGGAGTAAAAATTATAGGCGAAGATAGAGCCGGCGTAAAAGTCGTCTCAAACGCCGCCGCTGCGCTCACAACATCCGCGCTTGTGGATACCGTCAAAAGCGGTACGGCAAAAACGCTGTCCGCTCTCCCCGTAAAAGTAGCCGCCAAAACGGGGACCGCACAAAGGACAGACGGCAAAAATTGCGACGCTTGGTGCGCGAGCTATACGCAGGATTATACCGTGCTGGTTTGGCACGGGAGCGACAGCGGAATGACGGAAAAAGGCGGAGGAAAACCAGCTCTTCACGCGCTTAACATTTGGAAAGAATTGAACAGTAAACGCACTTTATGCAATGACTTTTCTCCCTGCGCCGATATAGTTGCAATGGATGTAGATCTGTATTCCACCAAATACAGTCGCGTAGCCGTATGCGCAAATGAAAACACCCCGTCGGAATATCGGAAATACGAACTGTTTGACATAAACAATCTTCCGAATGCGTCGCAAAGCCGCTTCACGGGATGCCCTAAAGTGGACTTCGAGATCGCAAAGGAAGGCAATCGGATCAAACTTGATTTTGACAACGAAGAAATATACAAATATACGCTGATAAGGCGCGACATTATCGGCGCTACGATAATTTACGAAGGCAACGGCGACAACTCGCATACAACGCTGTGGGACACCCCGATATCATTCGGCGGCAAAGTATCATACACTCTGAAAGTGTGTTTGAAAAACAGATCGGATATTTTCGACCAATGCGAAAAATGCGTGCTGCTGTAAAGTGCAACTTAAAAGGCGTCATCGACGCCTTTTACTATACTATGCATTATAGTACTTCGATATTTTCCATAGCCTTTGCTACCAACGCGTCTATGTCAAGCGCGGCTTCTGCGGCGGCGACCTTGTCAAGTTTTGGTTTTATTGCGGGTTTTTTAGGCAAAAACACAGTGCAACAATCTTCATAAGGTTCTATGGAAATGTCATATGTCCCTATTCGCTTTGCAAGTTCCATCGTCTCTTCTTTGTCAAAAGCGATCAGCGGTCTGAATACGGGAAGCCCGGCACAAGATTCCGTGGATGTCATACTCTCTACGGTTTGAGACGCAACTTGTCCCAAGCTCTCGCCGGTCACTATGGCGGCGCACTCCAACCTATTTGCGAGTTTTGTCGCAATGCGCATCATAAATCTGCGCATTATGGTGATCATAAATTCGGAGGGACAATTTTTGTGTATCTCAAGCTGTATGTCCGTAAAAGGCACGACATAGAGCTTCATATCCGTCGTATATTTGCTTACGGCGTCTCTCAACTGCACAACCTTTTGCTTGGCTCTTTCGGAAGTATACGGCGGCGAAGCGAAGTGGACGGCGGAAAGTTTCATACCTCTTTTTGCCATCATATATGCAGCAACGGGAGAGTCTATGCCGCCGGAAAGCAACAACAATCCGCGATTGGAACACCCTACCGGTAAGCCGCCATGGCACATGATCACTCTGTCATACACGTATGTATAGCCGTTCTCGCGTATATCGACAAAAAATTCATAATCCGCATTGTTCAGATCTACCTTAAATCCCGTGTGCTTCAGCACATTGCCGGCAAGTTTTTGAGCAATTTCGAAAGATTTCAAAGGGATCGACTTGTCCGCTCTTTTTACGGTGACGCGAAGGGTCGGATCGCTCAGCGTATTTTCCGCTTTCACTCTTTTTGCAATCGCTTCCATACATTCCCTTATATATAGAAAGTCCCTGTCG
>CANREO010000114.1 GCA_947629635.1 uncultured Clostridia bacterium | reverse complement strand
CACTTTCAAAAAAAGAAGTGGACGCCGTGTTGCTTGAAGAAGAAGAGGCTGAAAAGGCAATTGCTTCCGGCGAGTTTTCTCTTCAGATGACCGAGGTCGTCAAAGGCGGACTTCGCGGCAGACTCGGACCCTATACGGTGTTTGTGCCGGCAAGCCAAATCAGAATAGGGTACGTAAACAACCTCGAGGATTACAAGGGAAAAACTCTTCGCCTCGCAGTTATGCCTCCTAAGGAATCAAAGACGGAAAGTGCCGCAGAGGGTGAGGAAGTTTCCGCGCAGGAAAATAAACCTCAAAAGAAGTCTAGATATATCTTTGCGTCGCAACGCATGATCCTCGAGAGAGAAAAGAAAGCCAAAGAGGATGAATTTTGGAATAATATCCAAGTTCATGAGATAGTTTCCGGAAAGGTCAAGAGATTTACACAATTCGGCGCTTTCGTGAACGTGCGCGGCTTTGATTGCCTCGCTCACATTTCCGAACTCAGTTGGAATAAACTCGACGACCCGTCCAAAGTGTTGACTATCGGTGAGACATACGACTTTGTAGTACTCAAGCTCGACAGAGAGCATGGAAGGATCTCGCTCGGATATAAACAACTTCAAAAGAAGCCCTATGAAGCGGCGGCTGAAAAGTTCCCGGTCGGCACGGTCATTAAAGGCAAAGTTGAAAGGATTTTCCCATACGGTGCGTTTGTTTCTATAGATGACGGCGTAGACGGACTGGTGCATGTTTCGCAGATCTCACACAATTGGGTCAAGGACGCGAATGAGGCTCTTACCGTCGGACAAGAGGTCGAAGCAAAGATAATCGGATTTGACGAAAACCGCATCACGCTTTCAATCAAAGAGTTGTTGCCCGTGACGGAGCGCGCGGAGGCAACCGACGGCGCCGACAACAGCGAGGCGACTGAAGAAGAAAAAGCGGCAAAGCGTTCTTCCAGAATGAAGAAGTTCGAGCAAAAAGTTGCCGACGGCAATAAGAGACAACACGGCGCGAAGAAAGAAACTTCAAACGAGCCTAAAGAATGGGTGTCCGATAGGGGCAACGCGTCAATCGGCGATCTGTTCAAGGGGCTCAATCTCAATCTCGATTCCGAGGAACTTGCTTCGGACAAATAAAAAATAATAAAACTTTTGGGAGGCAATAAGCCTCCCATTTTTTATTGCATTTTTATCGACTGTAAAAGTAGCTTTAACGAAAAGCAGTCCGAAAAAAACGGACTGCATGGCAGGGGAGACGCGATTCGTAAGGGACGGAATAGCGAAGCGTCAGACGCAACCTGCAGACGCAAGCATAGCGCAGTGGATGCGTTGCGTGGAGTATCGCGTCAAAAAAAGCAGCCCGATAAAAAAACGGACTGCATGGCAGGGGAGACGCGATTCGAACACGCAACCGACGGTTTTGGAGACCGTTGCTCTACCGTTGAGCCACTCCCCTAAATTGTAGTGATATTATAACAAGCGAAGTACAATAAGTCAAACACTTGATCATATTTTATATTTGTATCGCATTTTTCGAAAATATGTGATATGATAATTCTACCAAACTATAGAGAGGCATTATGGCTGCAAAAAAACTTGTTGAGATTTATACAGACGGCGCGTGTTCGGGAAATCCCGGCATAGGAGGTTGGGCGGCCGTGCTGCTATATGGCGAATATAAACGCGAAATAAGCGGCTCAGAGGCCTCTACAACTAACAACAGGATGGAACTTACCGCAATCATCGAGGGACTCAGATCGTTGAAAGAGCCGTGCAAGGTGACGCTGTATAGCGATAGCTCATATTCGGTAGATCCGTTTTTAAAGGATTGGATATATACATGGATAATGCGCGGATGGAAGACCGCGAGCAACGACGAGGTCAAAAATTCGGATTTGTGGAAGGAACTCGTAAGACTCACCAACGTACATGATGTGACTTTTGTCAAAGTGAAAGGGCATGCGGATACCGAGTTGAACAATAGATGCGACAGCATGGCTCGTGCGGCGATAAGGGCGCTGCAAAAGGATATGGCAACTCAACTCAAGCCGATAACTCCAATTCCGGAAGATATATAAAAAATGCCGCATACCGGCATTTTTTATATATGATGCATTTTTTGATTTTATGCCGACACGAGATATCTTCTCGAGCGGTATAGCAACCAATAGATCAATGAACTTATGGGAAGGTTGAGCAGGACTATTGTCGGAATAACTATGGAGCAGAGGATTAAGTCAATGTCGTTTATGCTTGCTCCCAGAGCGAAGAAGCCAATCAAAATGCAGACCATAGCCAACTCTATAAACAACATAGTTCTGTTTAATATCGAAAGCTTGAAGTTGAAACTAGCCCGTCTTCGTCGCGTTGGATTTATCAAATAGACCACGGTAGGCGCCAGGCATACGGCCACTCCGACAAGCGTAACCGTCAAAAAGTATATGTAAGAAATGCGCGTCGCCAACGATATCCAAAGCACAGCCATCTCAATTGCGAAGATTGCAAGAATGATTAGAAATGTGTCGCGGTTGATGGTGTTGACATACAGAAAATTGTTTAGATAGTAGTCCGACGTATTGCCTCTGTCGTACGGGCGGATCTTATATCCGTCCGCATACAGGCGAGTCTTCAAATCGGCATCCAGACTATAATTCTGTTTGGGTTCCGGTGCAGGGGGTTGTTCATCCTGTTGCTCGGCGATATTGAAAAAGAAATCCCGATAATTTACGTCTTTATTCTCATATTCGAAAGTTTCTTTTTTTGCAGATTGCGTTACCGTTACGACAGGTTCTTCCACTACGGGTTCTTGTTTCTTTGCGCTGTCTATCTCTGCCTCTTTCGCATCCAATTTTTTCAAAATGTCCTTTAGGGTGGAGTGCGTGGGGGGTGTGGGTTCCGCATTGACATATGCAGGCGATTCTTGTTTGGGAGCTACCGGTTGCCTGTCGTCAACTGCGCTTTGTTCCTCTTTGGCAGCTTGACGCCTTGCCTGTTCCGCATCCAATTTAGCAAACAGTTCGTCAAGGGAGCGACGGGGACGTTGCTCCTCCTCGCGCTTTTTCTGTTCTTCCATTTGACGGAT
>CANREO010000113.1 GCA_947629635.1 uncultured Clostridia bacterium | reverse complement strand
CCAAATAGCCGACATAGATGTGGCAATAAACGTCGACGTGCCCAATGAAATGATTGTGGAAAGACTGTCGGGCAGACGCGTCTGCGTGTGCGGCGAAACCTATCACATATCGATGCTTAACGGGGCGACTCGCTGCAAAAAATGCGATAAGGAGTTGTTTATCCGCGATGACGACAAGCCCGAAACCGTGCGCAACAGGCTTAAAGTGTACGACAGTCAAACAAAACCCCTCATCGATTATTACAGGCAGCAAGGCAAACTGATCGACATCGTCGCAACAGGCACCGTAGAGGAAATTTTTGCCGATATAGAGAAGGCGCTCAATGATTAACCTCAAGAGTCCAAGCGAAATAGAGTGCATGCGTGCCTCCGGCGCGATCCTCAGAGATTGTCTGCTCTATCTTGAAGAAAAGGTGAAGCCGGGCGTATCCACAAAACTTTTGGATGAGTTTGCATACGAGTACATCGTATCGCACGGCGCAAAGCCCTCGTTTTTGGGCTACGGCGACTTCCCCGGTACGATTTGCGCGTCTGTAGACGACGTGGTGGTGCATGGCTTTCCGTCGGCGAGGAAATTAAAAGAAGGTTCGATCCTAAGTCTCGATTGCGGACTTATATACAACGGCTGGCAGGCAGACGCCGCCAGGACGATTGCGGTTGGCGAGATATCCGCGGAAAAACGCAGACTTGTAGAAACTACGAGAGAGAGTTTTTTCGAAGGCGTCAAGCAATTCAAAGCAGGCGGACATCTGGGCGATATATCGCATGCCGTGCAAACATACTGCGAGACAAGGGGATACGGAGTTGTGAGGTCGATGGTGGGACATGGCATCGGAAGAGACATGCACGAGGATCCTCCGGTCCCAAATTACGGCAATCCGGGTCATGGGCCAAAGCTCGAGATAGGTATGGTGCTTGCCATAGAGCCGATGGTGAATATGGGCACTTGGCGGACTGTGGAGAACGGTTGGAAATGCGTGACTGCGGACGGTTTACCCTCCGCACATTATGAAAACACCGTTGCGCTCACCGAAAAGGGAGCGGAAATATTGACACTGTGATATGAAACTTGGTCAAATTGTATTTTCCAAGGCCGGTCGCGACAGCGGAAGATATTACGCCGTAGTGGAGGTCATAGACGAAAACAGGGTGCGCATAGCGGACGGCGACTTGAGGCGCATAAAACGCGCAAAACTCAAAAACGTACGGCATTTGGGCACGAACGGAGACATGCTTGCCAAAATCGCAAAGAAGCTGGAAGAAGGCGCGCAGGTGTTTGACAGGGAGTTGTTCAGCGCATTGCGCTATTACAACGACAGTATAGAAAATATTGATAAGGAAGGGTTCAATGTCTAAGGAAGACGTCATCGAAACCGAAGGCAAAGTAATAGAGGTACTGCCTAAAACGCAGTTCAGAGTGATGCTCACAAACGGCCACGAAATATTGGCATATCTCGGTGGCAAGTTGCGCATCAACAATATAAGAATATTGGAGGGCGACAAAGTCAAAATCGAAATGTCGCCGTACGATTTGACAAAAGGTAGAATAATCTACCGCAACAAATAAAGTCCAGCGACTCAAGGAGGCTCAAAATGAAAGTCAGACCCAGCGTCAAGCCTATGTGCGACAAATGCAAAGTTATCAAAAGAAACGGCAGAGTTATGGTGATCTGCTCCAAGTATCCCAATCACAAACAGCGTCAGGGCTGAGCCCGTTGCGCGGCTTTCGGCATGCGTCGAGGGCTTGAAACAGGAAATAAGCATGGGGCGGCTGGCTGTCACATTCCGATTTCTGACAGCTTCCCGTGCGTCCACATATAAAACATCTTTACACAAATTCGGAGGTAAAAAATGGCAAGAATAGCCGGCGTGGATCTTCCGCGCGACAAGAGAATTGAATACGGCCTCACCTATATCTACGGTATAGGTCTTCCGACTTCTCAAAAGATCCTCAGCGAGACGGGCATCAATCCCGATATCAGAGTCAAGGATCTTACAGAGGAGCACGTGAGCCTTATTCGTGATTACATCGAAAAAAATCTTCATGTCGAAGGCGACTTGAGGCGCGAAGTCACTCTCAATATCAAGAGATTGATGGAGATCGGTTGTTACAGAGGCGTCCGTCACAGAAAGGGCTTGCCCGTTCGCGGACAAAACACCAAGCAGAACGCAAGGACAAGGAAGGGCCCGAAGCGTCCTGTCAGCCGCAAGAAGTAAGGAGGCAAAATCATGGCAGGTATTGCAAGAAAAGCTATAAAAAAGAGAAAAGATATAAAGCGTGTTGACAAGGGGCAGGTGCATATTCACGCCTCCTTCAACAACACCATCGTTACAGTCACGGATATGAACGGCAATGCGATCTCATGGTCTTCCGCGGGCAAACTCAAGTTGCGCGGCAGCCGTAAATCCACTCCGTTTGCCGCACAGATGGTCAGCGAGGACGCCGCAAAGGCCGCATACGATCAGGGCATGAGGACCGTTGAGGTCTATGTCAAGGGTCCCGGTCAAGGCAGAGAATCGGCGATCCGTGCACTCGGCAATGTGGGACTGCAAGTGACGCTCATCAAAGATGTGTCGCCGATCCCCCACAACGGTTGCCGTCCGCCTAAGGCGAGAAGACTGTAAGAGGAGGAAAGAAATATGGCCAAATATACAGGACCCGATTGTCGTCTTTGCCGCCGCGAAGGCTGCAAACTTTATCTCAAGGGCGATAGGTGCACATCCGAGAAGTGCTCATTCTTAGACAGAAGGACAGTTCCGGGTGCGGACCCCAAGAAAAAAACCAGAGCAAAAGCCAGCGGTTATTCGATCCAGTTGCGTGAAAAGCAAAAGACCAAGAGATATTACGGCGTCACGGAAAAGCAATTTAAGATGTACTATGACAGAGCTTCCGAGATGCGCGGCGTGACCGGTGAGAATATGCTTATCCTCATCGAAAGGCGTTTGGATAACGTTGTGTATCGCTTGGGACTCGGCGCGTCGAGAGCTATGGCTCGTCAGATCGTCAACCATGGTCACATAACAGGCAACGGTAAGACAGTGGACATTCCGTCCTACCTCGTCAAGCCGGGCGACGTGATCGCCGTAAAGGAGAATAAGAGA
>CANREO010000112.1 GCA_947629635.1 uncultured Clostridia bacterium | reverse complement strand
CCATCCGTATCCTTCGAGTACATACTCCCAGTTGCCGCCCATATAATCCATAATACAGAAGAAGCCGCCAAGAGCCGATATCGCGCAGCCGATACATGTTGACATATATCTGTATTTAGTTACGTTTATACCGACTGCGTCGGCTGTAGCGGGATTCTCGCCGACGGCGCGCAGATTAAGCCCTACGCGCGTTTTGCTCAATATAATTTGTACTCCTATTGCCAGAATTATCGCTAAATAAACCAGGCCTCCATGCGACAAGAAAATCTGTACAAACCAATTATCCGTCGCATTCACATTGAAGAAATTAAGGAAGTACTTACTTGCACGCGCTATTATCGTGAAATTTTGCGACTGCATTTTGGTAACGAGATATCCTGCCAAACCTACGCCGAAAGTTGTCATTGCAAGTCCGACGACATTTTGATTCGCTCTTAGCGTAACAGTAAGAAAACTGAACAGCAAGCCCATCAACGCACCGCTCAATAGCGTGATCAAAAGGGGTATCACAATCAACATGAACTGCGAACTTGTGCCAAATGCTTGCAAAACATAAAATTCCGCAATACATCCGCACGCCGCGCCTACGCTCATCACTCCGGGAATGCCCAAATTTAGATGTCCGCCCTTTTCAATAATAATTTCGCCCGTCGAACCATACAAGAAAGTCGCACTTACTCTTATTGCACTTCGCAAGAATGCTGCAAACATATCACTCTACCTCCTTGTCTATAGCGGCGTCGACAACGTCTTTATCTTCCGCGACCGTATCGGAAAGCGTTTCGGCATTTTCTTTTTTGTCAATATCGCCTAATGTAGGTTTTTCACCCTTTCCCACGTGCGCTTTGAATTTGATACTATATCTGATGAAAAATTCGCAAATTATTATCAGAAGGAAAGCAATGCCCGTCACAACTTCCGCAAAGAATTCGTTTGCAACGCCGTAGCTGACCATAACATTGTTTGTTCCTCTCGTAAGCAAGATGACTACAAACGTCATAATGACCATAGCAATTGGGTTAAACTGACCCAACCAGCTCACAAGCACGGCAGTAAATCCTCTGCCGCCCACAGTATCTGCGCTGATAGTATGATCTATGCCGGTTCCGATCAAAAATCCCGCAACAGCGCAGATCGCGCCAGACAGAATGAGCGTACGTATAATGACTTTCGGCACGCTTATACCTATATATCTCGCCGTATTTTGGCTTTCGCCGACAACGGAAACCTCATAGCCATGCTTGGAAAAACGCATATAAACAAACAAGAACAGCGTAATTACAATTGCAACGATTATGCTGGTAATATAGTCGCCTCCGCCGATCTGAGGTAAATTTCCATAAGATATGGGAGCCAACTGCCCCGATCCTGTGGGCCTCCAAGCCTTGATAGAAAACAAAACGATTTGAAGCGCTATGTAGTTCATCATCAAAGTAAACAAAGTTTCGTTAGTGTTCCACAGCGCTTTGAAAACCGCCGGAATGACCGCCCAAACTATCCCGGCCGCCAACGATGCTATAAGAGATACGAATATAAGCGTTGAATTAGGCACTTTTCCGCCAAGATAAAACATACATACCACAGACATATATGCGCTTATAAGCACTTGCCCTTCGGCGCCGATGTTCCAAAACTTCATCTTGAATGCAGGCGTTACCGCAAGCGAAATGATGAGGAGTATGGACATGTCGCGGAAGAATATATTTGCGCGCAACTCAGATCCCAGCGCGCCCTCAAACATATATTTGATTATGCCGAATGGCGATTGCCCCAAAACTATCGAAGACAGTATACAAATAAATATAAGACTGAAAACAATTGATGCGAGTCTTATAGTCCAAGCCTTCCAGGCGTCCATATGCTGTCTTTTGACAAGATGGAACAAAGGCTCTCTGTCTTTATGCTGTCTCTTTTCTTTGATGGAAAGAGTGGCGCTGTTTTTCAACTTACTCATCTGCCCTTTCCTCCTTGTCATCTATTTTATTGCGATCGTCGCTCTCTTCGTCTGCCTTCCTGCCCATCATCATCAAGCCGACTTCGTTCTTATTGGCATGCCTGGCGTCTACCATACCTGTAACTCTGCCGCCGCAAATGACCATGATACGGTCGCAAAGCTCTATAAGCACATCCAGATCCTCTCCTACAAAGATGACGGCGACGCCCTTTTCCTTCTGCTCGTTGAGCAAATTGTAGATGGTATATGAAGAGTTGATGTCAAGTCCTCTGACGGGGTATGCCGTCATGAGCACGGTTGGGGATGATGATATTTCACGCCCGACCAACACCTTTTGCACATTGCCTCCCGAAAGACGTCTGACGGCGGTATGCGTGCTTGGAGTGACCACATTCAATTCATTTACTATTTTTTCTGCCAATTCCTTGGGCGGTTTACGATTGAGGAATAAATGTAACCCACCTTTTCTGTACGAGCGAAGCATCATATTGTCTATGAGATCCATGTTGCCAACAAGTCCCATGCCCAATCTATCCTCGGGCACAAAGGAAAGCCTTACGCCCAAATTGCGTATTTGAAGAGGTGTTTTGGAGCGAAGATCTACAGGTTTGCTCTCGTTTGTGGGATCATTATATACAATCTCGCCGCTCTTGACTTTGTACAGCCCTGCGATAGCCTCAAGCAATTGCCGCTGACCGCTTCCGGCTATACCGGCTATGCCCAAAATTTCGCCCGAACGCGCCTCGAAAGATATGTCGTCAAGCGTTTTTACGCCATCGTGCGTAACAGCTGTGAGATGCTTGACAACAAGCCTATCATCGACATCGTGCGGCTCTGTACGATCTATATTGAGTTCCACCTTTCTGCCCACCATCATTTCGGTGAGTTGTTGCTCATTGGTTTCGGAAGTGTTTACGGTGGCGATATGTTCTCCCTTTCTAAGGACTGCGACTCTGTCCGATATCGCCATAACCTCGTTGAGTTTGTGCGTAATTATGATGATGGCCTTACCCTTGTCGCGCATCGTGCGGAGCACGTCGAAAAGCTTTTCTATCTCTTGAGGAGTAAGTACCGCGGTCGGCTCGTCCAATATAAGTATTTCCGCGCCGCGATACAGCGCTTTTATAATCTCCACCGTCTGCTTTTCGCTTACGGACAACTCGTATATCTTCTTTTTGAGATCTATTTCGAAGCC
>CANREO010000111.1 GCA_947629635.1 uncultured Clostridia bacterium | reverse complement strand
GATATGAAGCGCTCTGGCTTCCGGGCACAGACCATGCGTCCATAGCGACCGAGCTGAAAATAGTGGAAAAGATGAAAGATGAAGGCCTTGACAAAGACTCGGTCGGCAGGGAAGGATTTTTGGAGCGCGCCTGGGAGTGGAAAAAACAGTACGGTGGCAGGATCGTTGAACAGATGAAGGGTTTGGGCATCTCCTGCGACTGGTCCAAAGAAGCATTTACTATGGACGAAAACTGTTCGAACGCCGTGCTCGAGGCATTTGTGCGCTATTACAAAAAGGGCTTGATTTATAGGGGCAATCGCCTCATAAATTGGTGCCCTCATTGCCACACGGTTCTAAGTGACGTAGAAGTCGAATACGAGGAGCAGCAATCCAATTTATGGTATTACAAATATCCCGTAGTCGGCGAAGACGACGCAATTATCATTGCGACAACTCGCCCCGAGACAATGTTGGGAGATACCGCAGTAGCAGTCAATCCCAAAGACGCTAAAATGTCAAAGTATATAGGCAAATGCGTCAAACTTCCGCTTACGGACAGGATAATACCCGTAGTGGGGGACGAATATTGCGAAATAGGCTTTGGCACGGGCGCGGTCAAAATCACGCCGGCGCACGATCCCAATGATTTCGAACTCGGACTCAGACACAATCTGCCCGTAATTCAGTGCATAGGTGAAGACGGGCTTATGAACGAAAATGCCGGCAAATATAAGGGTATGGATCGACTTGCGGCACGAAGGGCCATTGTCGAAGATTTGACCAAGTTGGGGCTGATGGTCAAAATCGAGCCGTATGCGCACAACGTGGGCACCTGTTATCGTTGCGGCGAAACGGTGGAATCGCTGGTGTCAAAACAGTGGTTTGTCAAGATGAAGCCGCTGGCGGAGCCGGCGATAAAAGCGGTCAAGTCTAAACGCATAGAATTCGTGCCCAAGAGATTTGAAAAAATATATTACAATTGGATGGAAAATATAAAGGATTGGTGCATTTCGAGGCAACTTTGGTGGGGACATCGCATTCCGGCATATTACTGCGACGATTGCGGAGAGACGGTAGTGGCAAAGACGGCGCCGTCAGTCTGTCCGAAGTGCGGCGGCAAGATGCATCAGGATGAAGATGTGCTCGACACATGGTTCAGTTCCGCACTGTGGCCTTTCAGCACACTAGGATATCCAAAAAAGACGAAAAATCTGTCCTATTTTTATCCTACCAACGTGCTTGTCACGGCTTACGATATCATCTTTTTCTGGGTAGCAAGGATGATATTCAGCGGCCTTGAGTTTATGAATGACGTTCCTTTCAGCGAGGTGCTTATACACGGTATAGTGCGCGACGCGCAGGGCAGAAAGATGTCAAAGAGCCTCGGCAACGGGATTGATCCTCTTGAGATCATAGATAAATACGGCGCCGACGCGCTGAGATTTTCGCTTGCGTCCGGCATCGCACCCGGTTCCGACACTCGTTTTACGGAGGGGAAGATAGAGAGTTGCCGAAACTTTGTCAACAAACTTTGGAATGCGGCGCGTTTTGTGATCATGAATATAAAAGAGGGCGACGATCTCTCTATGCCCGCTCGTTTGAACGGCGCTGACAAGTGGATACTCACTCGCCTCAACGACGCGGTGCGAGATGTGACTGTCAATCTCAACAAATATGAGATAGGGCTTGCGGCGGCAAGGCTGTATGACTTTACATGGAGCGAATTTTGTGATTGGTATATAGAGATAAGCAAAGTCATGCTGTACAGCGACAGCAAGGCGCAACACGAACATGCCGTTGCGATGCTTGTGCACGTATTAACGGAAATTTTAAAACTCTTGCATCCGTTTGTGCCTTTTATCACTGAAGAGATATATTCCAAATACGCTCCGAAGGGCAGCGTGCTTATGGTGCAGCAGTGGCCGTCCTTCAACAAGCGCCAAATTTATCGCAAGGAAGAGACGAGTTTCGAAGGTTTGCGCGAGATAGTCGGCGCTATCAGAAATATGCGCAACGAGATGAACGTTTTGCCGTCAAAGAAGATAAATCTTTATCTTATTGCCAAAGATGTCAAGTTCATGCAGTCCGCCGTGCCGTATATCCAAAAACTTGCCGGCGTCGGTGAAGTACATTTCATCGCCGATAAGAGCGAGGTAGAGGGCAGAGTGAGCATAGCGGTTGCCAGAGACGCCGAAATATTGATCCCACTCGGCGAGCTGGTCGACGTGGAAAAGGAAAAGGCGCGGATAAACGCGGAAATCGCTCAAACGGAGCAGGTGATATATAAGACGAAAGCGTTGCTTGCAAATACGGGCTTCACGATGAAAGCGCCGCAAAAGCTTATTGACGGCGAGCGTGAAAAGTTGTCTATCGCGCTCGAAAAACTCGAAAAGCTTAAGGATAAGCTCGCAATGTTCGACTGAGGGTCAAAATGCGCATCATAGACAGCACCGCAAAAAATAATTATTTCAGACAGACGGGCAAGTACTTTATTGATAAGGGCATCTATCTCATTCTTTTGAATTTGGTGCCGAGTCTTCTGTTGCCGTTTATGATATCTCCGTCATGCATGATGTATTTTCTCTTTGACCTTGGAGATGTCGGCGAGGTGCGGCTTGTCGACGTGCTTGTGAAAATGTTTGACGTGTCCTATTCATTTTGGTATATAGGCATAATCGGGCTGGTGTTGATGATATTTTCCATTGCTATCAGCTTCGGCGTCATAGACAGGCATATGCGCGTAGGGGAGTTTACACTTAGTCCCTCTCGCGTCAAATCTCGCCTAAACTATAATATATTGACGGCAATAAGATTCGGGATAGCGGCGTTTATATGCGTCGGATTATCTAATTTTTTGCTTGCACTGTTATATTATCTATGGTTGTCGGTGTTTAAGGGGATCGCGGCGCGTGCGGTATTTTGCACGCTGTCTTTCCTCGCTTTCGAGACGTTGTCGATAATATTGCTTTCTACTCTGATCCTCTGGCCGCCGTTTATGTTGCATACGGGGTTAAGGACAGGGGACGCATTCAAACAAGCGTGGAGAAGCGTGTCGGGCAAAGTGAAGCATGTGGCGCTGAGCATCTGGTCGGTAGTGTTGCCGTTTCAATGCGTAATGATCGTGACCGGTATGCTTGGGCTTGGGGCAGTGTGTCATACGCTTTTGGACGGCGTCGCTTACGCCGTGGGCATATCCTACTA
>CANREO010000110.1 GCA_947629635.1 uncultured Clostridia bacterium | reverse complement strand
GATTGTCCACGTAGTGCACTTCGTAATTTTTTTCAAGCAAAACGCACTCTATGACCTCTATACGTTTTTCGTTTGCGTCGCTGGGCTCGATAAACGGTCGCACGTCGAAAGGCATGATGTCGTCATAGTAGCCGTGCGCCTCTTTGAATGGCTTCATCGTTGCGACCCAATTGGAACGATTTATGCACCCAAGTGCGGCGGAAACGATCGTGCAAATCGCGCCGACAAGGAGTATCGCAAGGGATATGTTGAGAAGGGAAAAGTATTCTTTGAGCGGTTTTTTGCCGGTATAGACTTCTGTCTTTGCTTCTTTTATCGGACGATCGGGATACTGCCAACCCATCTTTTTATCATAAAATGCATAGTATTTTTTGAAAAGCAATATAAGCGCCAAACCTATGCCGATCAAAAGCAGACCCGCTCCTATCAAAATCAGGCTGATCATTGCGGATTTGAATGCGATTGCGGTTGCTATGGAATAAATCGCCAGTATAAGGCCTCCTCCGAAGGCCGCTATCGTCGCCGCGACGATGAGCACGAAAGGTATGTTTAAGAGCAATCTCTTCAGAAAGCTGTTTTTCTGTTCCGAAATGCGCTTCATAAAAAAATATTATACGCTCGAAATTTTGTAAAGTCAAATAAATGTGCGGTTTTTGAGTTCTAACATACAGTTGAGACGAATACGCTTTGTTATAGACTTAAATCGACGCAAGATGACAAAAAATGTATACGTCTTGTAACGAAATTGCGCTATAATCGAGGTGTAAATTGATTGTTGCATTGACTAAGAAGAGCATTGTAACAGCCCTTGCGGTCGCGATATGCGCGGCGCTGCTTGCGGCGGCCGTGTCCGTATCTTCGGCAACGAAGGTATTTTTCGGAAAAACAACGCGCAAGATCCCGGTATACGGGGTCGAAACCGAAGGAGACGAAAAAGTCATCGCGCTCACTTTCGACGCCGCATGGGGAGCGGATAAAACGTTGGGCATCATTGACACAATGAAGCAGTTTGACGCAAAAGGGACCTTCTTCCTGGTCGGATTTTGGATCGACAAGTTCGAAGAGGAGACAAAGGCAATTGCCGAGGCCGGCTTCGACATAGGCAATCATTCGCGCAATCATCTCAATATGCCCAAACTCAGCGACGACGAGATCCGTGCCGAAATAAGCTATGTCAACGACAAAGTAAAGGAGCTTACGGGCATAATGCCGAAATACTTTCGCGCTCCTTTCGGAGATTACAGCGACAGGCTGATGACCAAGGTGGAAGAATTCGAAATGGTGGGCGTGCAATGGACGATAGATACTCTCGATTGGAAGGGACTGAGCGCGGCGGAAATAAGGGACAGAGTGGTGCCAAAGGCAAAAAGCGGCGATATAGTGCTCTTCCACAACAACAGCGATCATGTGCTCGACGCGCTTCCCATAGTGTTGAGCGGACTAAAGGCGAGAGGCTTCAAATTTGTGAAGTTGAGCGAGTTGGTGCGCACGGAGAGCTACAGCGTGGACAATAACGGCATTCAACATGCCATAAACTAAAAATACCGTTCTTATAAGACAAACGGAGGATTGTATGAGTTACGAGCAGATGCAAAACAACAAGGTTTCAATCACCGGAAGGATCGTTTCACAGCCGGAATTTTCACATGAGATGATGGGAGAAGGATTTTACGACTTTTCGGTATCCGTAAAGCGACTGTCCGGGCAGGAGGACATAATACCTCTCACAGTGTCCGAAAGATTGATGGAGGGTGCAGATTTCGGCATAGGAACTCTGATAGGTATCGTAGGGCAACTCAGGAGCTACAATAAATTTATCGGAGAGCACAGCAAACTTGTGTTGAGAGTGTTTGTGCGAGAGTTGGCGCCGCCCGATGAGGAATCGCCGAATACCATTGAAATGGAGGGCTTTGTGTGCAAACAACCCGTGTACCGCACTACGCCTTTCAAAAGAGAGATAGCGGATATGCTGATCGCGGTAAACAGAGCGTACAACAAGTCCGATTATATCCCGGCAATAGCATGGGGCAGAAATGCCAGATACGCTGGGAACTTCTCGGTTGGCGACAGAATACGCATCGTCGGCAGGATCCAGTCGCGAATATATCAGAAGACGCTCGATGACGGGACAGTGGAGGACAGAACGGCATATGAAGTTTCGATCTCCGGTCTTGAACTTCTTCAACCGTGTCTTAGGAATGAAGAAAACGATTCCAATTTATAAATAACTGATTAGATACACTAAAAATCGCCGTTTGCAAACGTATCAGAATTTGCAGACGGCTTTTTATTTTGCGTATAGAGCTTGAAAATGTATTTACAAGCGCATTATCTTAGTGTATAATAAATTATCTAAGTATCGGGGGAAATGCGCAAAGTTATGAATATCAAAGATTTTGTATTGCAGATTGGATATCTGAACGACGGTAAACGCGCCGTCAAGTATATTGATTCCGAACAAATCATCAAGGGGTATGACGACGGATTGCTTTCATTGCGCGAAACGGGTGGCGAGGACGCCGTGCGCGTCGTTCTGAATGCACGCACCGCTATAAGACTGACGGACGTAAAACTTGTGTACGACAGATATTTCGAACCTACGGACGTCTTCTTTGCAAACGGTTATCAGTCCTGGACGCTCTCAAGAGAATATAGAACTGGCGACGTACAAAACGGTCTTAATCCACTCTGCCGTATACCTTTCATCAAAAAATTTGCCGCGCCTTCGGGAGATTATGCTTTTACGCAATACGGAAATAAATTGTATCACAGTTTTTCCTATACATACGTCCGTAGCGGCGAAAAAGTGGAATTATTCGGATCTTTAGACGAGCGCACGGGTTATACGATATTTTACGCAGATATGCGCGAAAACGTATTTGCCGTTGTAAAAGACGTTGACGGAGTGACGGTGCTCGGCGACTATACCATTGTGGACATAGTGCGTTTTATGGGCGATTACGACAGCTGTTTCGACGCATATTTCGAGGCGTTGCCGAATAAGCGCACCGGAAGAGTTACGCGCCTGGTCGGGTATACTTCATGGTACAACTATTACCAAAATATAGATGAAAAAATCATTTTGCGCGATCTTGCCGGCATAGCCCAAGCGGAAGGCGCAAACATCTTTCAAATAGACGACGGCTTCGAGGTTCAGGTGGGCGATTGGGACGTCGACGCACAAAAGTTTCCGAGCGGCCTTTTGCCAATTGTGGAAAAGATACATGCGCAGGGGCTTATGGCGGGGCTGTGGCTTGCGCCGTTTGCCGCTCAAAAGAAC
>CANREO010000109.1 GCA_947629635.1 uncultured Clostridia bacterium | reverse complement strand
GTGCTCTTGCAGATTATGGCCTTCGCCGGGGATGTAAACAGTACCCTCCATTCCGTTGACCAAACGCACTCTTGCGATTTTACGAAGAGCCGAGTTCGGCTTCTTGGGGGAGGTGGTCGTCACGCTGAGGCAGATACCGCGCTTTTGGGGGCACTGCTCCATGATAGGCGTCAACGACTTCTTGACCTGTTTCTCTCTACCCTTTCTGATAAGCTGATTGATGGTTGGCATTATTGTTCCTCCTGTTTTATTTTTCGAATGTACCCGCAACCCAACAGGTGCAATTCAAGCTAATCCTTCGCCTTGATGATCCCAACCGCCGCCGCGGCAACTTCGACGCCCGATTGTTCACCCAGTTTCCTTTTCGACGAAACTCTGTAAACCGCAACTCCGTGCATCTCGGCCTTGGCAACTATCGCATCTATCATTTCGGCGTCGGCGTCCGTCGCCACTATCACACACCTGACAGCGCCTTCGGATATGCCCTTCAAAACTTGTTTGGAACCGACAACCTTTGAAGAGCCGCTTAGCATTTTTTCAAGTTTTTCTTTGTTCATGTTTTATTGCTCATAAAGTTAAAAACTGCTTGCCATAGCAAGCGATGTTATCAATATAAGCCTCATTATTTTATCAACAAAAATGTGCTATGTCAAACGAATGAATGCATTTTCTCGCATAAATTTTATCTAATAATTATTTAATATAAAACGCGCGACGGCGTCGGCGCTCGTCCGCGCACGCCGCTACCAAATAAATGTGGCAGCCTCGGATTCACCGTTGTCTATCAATACATCTCGACCCGTCATGCTTTTATTGACCACGGCAAGAAAGTATATCCATTCGGCGATCTCGTCCGCGCTCGCCCACTTTTTAAGGGGCGTAAGCTCCATAATTTTGTTCCACTTTTCCGTATCCTCAACGACCGAGTGATTGAGCTCCGTATGAACTCCGCCGGGTGAAACGCTGTTGCAAGTGGCTCCGTACTCGGCGACTCGCAACGCGACGTTTTTGGTGTATGCCAAAACTCCGCCCTTCGATGCACTGTAAAGCGGAAATTCCGCACCGGTATGCGCGCTCGCGGACGCAACGTTTACTATGGATCTTATGTGAGGTTGTATCGCATATTTTTCGGTGACGTTGACGGTGCCCAAAAGATTTACCTCTATGTCGTTACCGTTTTGGACGCCGGCATTGTTGACGACATAAATTATTTCGTACTTTCCCAGATCCGGAAGCGTTTCCGGCTTACCGACATCGGCTATGAAGTGCATGTAATTTTTACGCCTTATCGACGACGACAAAATGTCTATGCCTATCACAAAAAACCCATGCTTTAAAAACATCAACGCCGTTTGTTTTCCTATGCCTTTCGTCGTCCCCGTGATGAGGACTGCTTGAATTTTGTCCGACATTTACGCCTCCTGTGCAACCCCTTGTTGCGTCAACAACAGATACTTTTCGCCTATACCGTCTCTCTCCCAATCTTTTGAAATTTTATATCCTATAGGCGAAAAAATCACTTCGCACAATAACTCGAACAGCATCCCCGTCAGCGAGCAAGTGACGCATTGCACAATGTTCCAACCAAAGAAGTTGAGGCTGACGATCAACGCAAAAAGGAAGTTATCAACAAACTGACCGACGAGCGTAGAAACATAGCTTCTTATTGCAAATGTTCCGAAATTACTATGTTTTAGCGCCTTCCCAAGCGCCCAATTGAGCAGATTGTTGACAATCGAGGATGAAAGGAACGCGACAGTGCTTCCCAAAACGACATACCAAGTGCCGGCAAAGGTATTGTTGAGGGCAGTGTTTATCAGTTCTCCGCCCTCTTCCACAAATGATTCGCCCCATGATCCCGGTATCTCGGATGCCGCAAACAAAATGAGCGCCAAAAATAAATTGAGAAACGCCGCAACAAACGATAGCTTTATCGACGCCTTGGGCCCAAATCGCTTGACAGTGATATCCATAGTGAGAAATGAAAGCCAAGAGAGCAACATTCCGGCGTCAAGCGCAAGCCAACTTACATGTGTATCTATGCTCTTGTTGGCCAATAGATTCATGCCAATGACAGATATGACGAACAAAGCCATTGTGACGGACGGCATGCCTTGAAGAAGAGTCTTCGTTTCAAGCCACTCTTTGGAAAGAAAATTTTTGATTTTTTCCATTAAAAAAACTCCTTTTTTTATTTTTTTATCAATGGTGAGGATAACATTGATATCGAATATTTACGCAAGATCGCCTCACGGCAACCTTCATTATGACATTTTAACACACGTAACGCAAAAAGTCCAATGTTTTGACAAATTCAACTTAAAGGCACAGTCGCTTTGGCGTCCAGTGTCAAATCATCGAAATTCACGCCGCTTTTTATCATAAAACACGCCGCAGCCCCTATCATCGCTGCGTTGTCGGTACAATATTTCAACTTCGGATAATAAACCTCTATGCCCTCGCGTCTAAGACCGTCCATGCGGTTTCTCAAATATCCGTTTGCACTTACGCCGCCGGCAACGGCGACTTTTTTTACACCCGTCTCTTCGATCGTAATTCTCAGCATATCCATAAGTTGATCGACGGCCGCCTTTTGAAAACTCGCGGCTATGTCCGCTTTGGGGACTTCTTCTCCTCGTTGCTCATAACCATGAACGAGATTGAGGACATAGGTTTTCAGTCCGCTGTAACTAAAGTACGGCTCTCCCTTGATTTGTCTGGGCTTTGGCATTTCGAACGCCGGAGTTCCGTCTTTCGCCAATTTTTCTATTTCCGGGCCGCCGGGATATTGCAACCCGAGGATACGCGCCGCCTTGTCAAACGCCTCTCCTGCCGCGTCATCGCGACTTGAAGCAAGCAATGTCAGATTTACGTAGTCTTCCACTTTTACAATGGCAGTGTGACCACCGCTTGCAAGCAAACATAGATAGGGAGGCTCGAGCGCGCTGTCCAAATAATTTGCGGCTATATGACCTTTTATGTGAGACACTCCAAGCAAGGGCTTTTTCCAGGCATATGCGAGCCCCTTTGCAAAACTGACGCCAACAAGCAATGCCCCCAAAAGACCCGCGCCGTACGTCACCGCCACCGCGTCAATATCTTGCTCAGACATATTTGCTTTCTGCAATGTCTCTTTCACAACATTTTCTATGGCAAGGGTATGATTTCTGCTGGCGATTTCGGGTACAACGCCGCCGAAGTCGCGAAGAAGCTGTAATTTCTCGTCGTCGAATACGTCGGGTCTGCCCGCTTCAACTGTGTATTCGGCTTGCGGCAAACCCTTTAAGGCGTCCAAAACGCGCTTTAACTGTGCTCTTTCGAGCACAAACGGCGTGCCGC
>CANREO010000108.1 GCA_947629635.1 uncultured Clostridia bacterium | reverse complement strand
ATATGCGTAAATTCGGATAACAATGGCACTGCCAAAGATAGAGCGGTGACGAATCTGGTATTGATGGGAAGCGGCGAGCCGTTTGACAATTATGACAACGTTCTGAAGTTTTTGGACGCAGTGAGCGCGGAGGACGGCATAAATATAAGCGAACGCAATATTTCGCTTTCGACTTCCGGATTGGCTGATAAAATCAGACTATTTGCGGACAGCGGTCACAAAGTCACTCTGTCAATAAGTTTGCACGCTCCCTTTGACGAATTGCGCTCTAAACTGATGCCCGTAAACAGAGCGTATAACATCACAGCATTGATGAGCGCCGCGCGTTACTATTTTGAAAAGACGGGTCGCAGAGTGATTTTGGAATATACCTTGATAAAAGGAGAAAATGACTCTGACGAATGCGCTGCGAAACTTGCCGATCTGACAAAAGGCTTCGCTTGCCACATCAATTTGATAAGATTGAATGAAATAAAAGAACGTCCGCATCATTCGCCGGATGAGGACGCCACGATCGCTTTCGAAAGAAAGTTGAAGTCGTTAGGTGCGTCCGTCACGATACGTAAGAGTTTGGGCAACGACATCGAAGGTGCTTGCGGACAGTTGAGAAGAAGGTATTTGAAAAATGAAAACTTTTGACGGACGGGTGATAAAGGCGGTAGCCTCTAAGTTTTACGTAAGCACTTCGGAGGGCGTCAAAGTTTGTTTCGCGCGCAAAAGGCTTAAAGCGGAAGGAAATATACTGGTAGGCGATCACGTAAGCGTTGCGAAGGACAGAGACAGTTATGTCATCGAGGAAATAAACCCCAGAAAGAATGCGCTTGTGAGGCCGTATGTCAGCAATGTAGACGTTTGCTTTATTGTCATCGCGCCCGAACCGTCGCCGGATTTTTTGCTTGTGGATAAAATCATCGTCAACTGTCATGAGCAGGGCATCGAGCCGATACTCGTGAAAAATAAATGCGATTTGGCTATCATAGACACCTCCGAATATGACGGGCTTCTTAAGCAGGCGGAGTGTAGCGCGGAAAGCGGATGCGGCATAGACGAGCTCGTGCGTATCGTCAAAGGTAAGACGGTATGTTTTGCCGGGCAATCCGCAGTAGGCAAGAGTTCGCTGATAAACGCGATGTTAAAGAGCGATTTGCTTGAAGTCGGCGAACTTGCGCGCAAGATAAAACGCGGCAAAAATACCACAAGGCGTACTGAAATATTTTCGTTGGGCGACGGGGCTTATGTCGTGGACACGTGCGGCTTTTCCATGTTGGAGGCTGTGGATATACCTCCCGAGGACCTTAGACTGTATTTTGACGATATGGAGTTGTATCGTCCCGAATGCCGTTTTGCGTCATGCACTCATATCGACGAGCCGGATTGCGCAGTCAAGGCGCATATCGCAAACGGCGTAGGCAGCGGAAGATACCAAAGATACAAAATGATCTATCAAGAATTGAAGGAACGCAAGGAGAAAAAATATGATTGATGAGATAATGAAAGTGGCGCCGTCCATACTTTCCGCGGATTTTTGCAAAATGGCGGAAGCAATCGAAAACTTGTCCCTTTGGAATGCCGATTTGGTACATTGCGACGTCATGGACGGAGTATATGTGCCCAACATCACATTCGGCATGCCTATGGTGAAGGCTTTGAAAGGCTATAGCAAGTTGCCTCTCGACGTACATTTAATGATAACAAGACCGGAGCGCTACGTCGGCAAGTTTTGCGAGTCGGGCGCGGATTTCGTGACATTTCATCCGGAGGCCTCCGAGGATGTAGAGGGTGCGCTTGCCACGATAAAAAGCTACGGCAAAAAGTGCGGACTTGCCGTAAATGCCGACGTCGATCTGGAAGTCGCCATACCATATCTTTCTCAGCTCGATTTGCTTGTCATAATGACCGTTCAAGCAGGCTTCGGCGGACAAAGTTTTAAGCCCGAATGTTTGAAAAAGGCGGAGCGCGCTCGGGAGTTGAGATCCGAATTGAATTTGAATTTTCAAATAGAGATAGACGGCGGCGTATGCCCGCAAAACGCGGCGCTATGCAAGTCGGCAGGCGCCGATGTGCTTTGGCCGGGAATGCGGTGTTTAAGGCGAAAGATCCGGCTAAAGCTATCGAAGCCATGAAATTATAGTCACACAATTGTTTCCGTCTTCATAATTTGACAAAAACGGAGGCAAGTATGAACAAGATAATTTGCATAAATCCCCCCAAATTCGTTAAAGTCGTATTAAGGCTGTTTGTAAAAAAGTCCAAAAGGCAGTAAATCAACCTTTTGGACTTGTTTTGCAGTAAAAAAATTCAGTTGAGCAAGTCGAGCACGATACGAGCGTGACGCGCTTCGTCATCGGCGATTTGTCTCGCTTCGGGGAGAGACAGCGCAGAGTATTTATTCGCTCCCATTTTTTCAACCTTGACTATCATTTTATAAAGCGCCTTGCGACCGAATAATTGTAAATACAATATCGCAAAACGCTTGAGATGATGTCTGGGTCTTTTTATAAGTTGAGTAGAGTGACGCAAAACGGAAGCATGATGCCCTTCTTCTGCGGCAAGGGCATCGAAAACGGCTCTTTCGCGTTCGCTTTCAAGCTTATCGGAGAGCTCTCTGTACAGCACGGCGGCATCAAGCTCCATCTGTTGTAATTTGAGCAATTTTTTATTTAGTTTATCCATCTCCGATTTTTACAATATCATTTTGTCGTATAATTGTCAATAATGAAAATTTGTATGGATATTATACAATGCGTTGAATAATGTGAAATTTTGTTGATTATGCAAAAACATTAAAAAAAAATCGGCTTTTGCCGATTTGTATTGAGAAGATAATGTTGCCAAAATAAAATTATTTGGCGCGAGTGACTTTGCCTGAACGCAGACAACGAGTGCACACATAGACGTCATCCGTGCCGCCTGTGGGCGTAACGATCTTGACCTTTTGTACATTCGGAGTCCAACTGCGTCTGGTTTTCCTATGGCTGTGGCTTACTGCGTTTCCGCTCATCCTGCCTTTTCCGCATACACTGCAAACTCTGGACATTTTGCACCTCCTGATTTCGAACGATAGTAATTTTAGCAAATATAAAGTGCTTTGGCAACTGATTTTAAGCAAAATTTGAGAAATGAATCAAAATTTGTGATTTACTTGCAAAAAGCTTAAATATATTGTATCATTCTATCAAGGTAATTTATGTCGCTGACTACTTCAAATAAATTCGGTAAAATATCCATAAGCGACGAGGCCGTGCGTATTGTTGCTTCGCACGCTGCTTCGGAGTGTTACGGCGTGGTCGATTTGGTTTCACGTCGTTTCAGTGATAATATCGGTCAGCTTTGGGGCAAAACGCAGCTTGGCAAAGGAGTGAGCGTCCAAACTATGGACAATCTCATCTATGTCGAGCT
>CANREO010000107.1 GCA_947629635.1 uncultured Clostridia bacterium | reverse complement strand
CATAGAAAATTGCGACGCGCTTAAGACGGAATTGATCAAAAAAGGCGTCGTTTTCGCTTCGGATACGGACAGTGAGATCATCGCTCATCTGCTCGCGTTGGAGTGGGACGGAAATATGCTTAAAACGGTGGAACGAGTAGGCAAAAGGCTTATGGGCGCCGCAACGTTTCTTGCCATAAGACGAGGCGAAAATGCAATATATATGCTAAGAAAAGGCGCTTCATTGGCAGTCGGTTTGGGAAACGGCGAAAATTTTGTCGCTAGCGACGCGCTTGCGCTTGCACGCTATACGCGCAAAGCAGTGATCATGAAGGACGGCGAAAGCGCGATGTTGAACGCAAACAGCGTGAAGTTTTTCAAAAACGGACATCAAATAAAAAAGCAGAGCATGGAGATCCATCGCACTCCGCCTGCGGACTGCCGCTGTCATATGCGAGCGGAAATTGCCGAAATCCCCTGCGCGCTGAGACGCTCTTATTTCAGTTTCAGAGACGGAATAAATCAAAAGATAATAAACCGTCTGAAAGACGCAAAGCGGATTTGCCTCGTTGGTTGCGGCACGGCTTATCACGCATGTTTATACGGCAAATACGTCCTGCGCTCAAGATACACTGCGATGCGATTGTGGCAAGCGAATTCGACGGCTTGCTTTTGGAAGGCGTGGCATGCATACTCGTCACTCAAAGCGGCGAAACGGCAGATACGCTCGAAGCGCTTGCCACCTGCAAAAAGGCAGGCGCCTATACGCTTGCCATCACCAACGTAAGCGGTAGCAGCGTCACATTTGCAGCGGACAACGTCTTGCTGCTTGATGCGGGCGCGGAAGTGGCCGTAGCGGCGACAAAATCTTATGTCTGTCAGTTGTATATGCTCTATCTCCTGGCGCAAGCGCTGAAAGGAAGCGAAGTGCCATTGCAAGAAGCGGAAGATATTGCCTCCGCCGCCGCAAAATTGATATCGACGTCCGTATATGAAGAGAAATTTCTCGTCGGAAATCTTTTTTTCGTGGGAAAAGGTCGCGACGGCATAACGGCTCAGGAAGGAGCATTGAAGTTTAAAGAGATCACATATAAAATGACGGACGCCTACGCAGCCGGCGAATTGAAACACGGCACCATAGCCCTCATTGACGAGAGGAGCATAATTGTCGCTATCGCCACATGCCCCGAAGACAGGGCTCGAGTCGGCGCGACCATAAAAGAGTTATCCTCAAGAGGCGCTTACGTCGTCGCGATATCGGCCGTCGGAGACATAGGGGCAAACGTCACATTGACGCTTCCAAAACTTGCAGACGCCATGCTGTATCCCCTGTTGGCGGTAATTCCGCTGCAAAATCTGGCCCTAGGCACTTCGCTTGCTTTGGGGCTCAATCCCGATCGGCCTCGCAATCTTGCAAAAAGCGTAACCGTAATTTAACAAATATAAAAACGATGGTTTAACTTGATATTACGAAAATTAAAAGCGTCCGCCGAATACGGACGCCGATACATCATTTCAAAATTTCGCTTTCCAAAACTTGTCTTAACCTGACCTCTGCGCCGCAAGTCGGGCAATAGTATTTCGGGTCGGAGTCGTCGTCCGATTTGATCAATTCGTCTTCCGACCAAAACTCATCGCATTCGACGCATTCGTAGGCTTCATCGCTCTCTTCGATGCTGACCTCGTCGGATTCATAACCCTTAAAAGTGAAATTGGAATTCTGCGCACCAGTGTATTTGTGATCGCCTATAATTGATTTTACGACTGTATGCCACTCCGGCGGAAATTCTTTGAACAGATCGATGCCGCATTCATTTGCAATCAGTATGATTTCCACATCCATACTTTCTGTGTTATCCGCAGTCTCTTTTTTAATTCTGTTTTGCTGCCTTTCGAGGTCTTCTTTAATGGTGTTTTTCTGTCTATCGAAGTTTTCGTCGGCTTTTAGGATACCATACTTGATTTTTCTTATATACCTATTGCAAAAATATGCCGTGATACCGATTACAAGCGCTACGACAGAGGGTACGAGCGCCCAACCTGAGGCCAAGATCAAACCGATCGCCGCAACTCCTAATATCGATCCGATCAAACCGCCTACTATCGCCTTTTGGATCATTTTGCCGATACTCCTGGACCTAATATGCTTTATCAGCCCTATCGCCGCGCCCAAAAATGCCATTACGCCCATACAGATGCCGAATATGAACGGCATATAACCGAAAAGCGTCTCAAACCATTCTATGCCCGGCATATCTGTATAAAACAGCAAAGCGCCGTATGCTCCGCCTCCGAGTCCGCCGACTATTACAATAGTCAAAAGCGCAATCAATGCGCTTTTAGCGCTGTTGAGCGTTGCAATGTTTCTGTTTCGCGCTTTCTCCTTCTTTTCGATATTTGCATCGGCCGCATTTTTCAGTTCATCAAGTTCTTGCGCGCGTTTTTTTACATATTTGACTCTATTGTCGGCACGAACAAAGCACTCATATACCTTAAGATGGTTCGGCATAATGCTTGTAACATTGTCCAAATACTCCTGTTTGCTTATGGGCGGTTGTTTGCCGCCGAAATCCCATTGTTCGTCGGACACCTCGCGCCGCTGAGCTTTCACGGCGTTCAACGCGTTGATATATTTCTCGCAAAGCGGATCCTTTTGTATCTCGGAAAATGGCAACTTATCGCGTTTTTCAAACAACTCGAAATCGTTTTTACACTCATTTATCGCCAACAGCATCCCCCAATAGCTGTCAGGATGCGCGGACAACGCGAGATGTCGTTTATTTATTTCCATATTGAACAAATCGCCGAATTTCTGCTTGGCAAGGGCAAAATTACCTTCCTTTAAAGCGGCAAAGCCCTCCTGCTCGACAGCGCACTCATTGAGGCGCAGTTTGATACTGTTCAATGTGGAATAATATTTGTATTGAGAAGCCGAACCTAGATTTTCGTCCGCGCCGTCGGATATATTGGCGCTGGTTTTGAGGAAGTCCTCCTCCAGGCTGATATCCGAATTATTGAACAAGAGTTCCTTGTCGGATCTGCATTTATGCTTTGCCTTAAGAAGTCCCCAATGCGCCTCGGCACAAGCGTCGTCTATATTTATCATAGGCCGATAGTAGCTCTCTGCGCGTTCGAACTGACCCTTTGAAAGAAATGCGTCCGCAAAGGGCACAAGATATCTTCTGTTTAACGCCTTATCCTCCTGCGGCACAAATTGTATGTTGTAGTTGAATATTTTCTCCGCTGCGCCGTAATTGCCGAGGTTGACCTGTGTGACGGCCATTTTTACCAGGCTGTCCTGCATATTTCTGCGCGCGTCACCGTCGCATGTGCGCAATATATCCGCCATATCGTCTTCATTTACGGCGGACGCGACGGTATATTCGCTGCAACGTTTCATGCGGTTTTTGCACAGGAATCTTTGCAAATAGTATTCTTTCATAACATTATTCTCGTACAAATTGTACAATAAAACGGCGGTATTGTCAATGT
>CANREO010000106.1 GCA_947629635.1 uncultured Clostridia bacterium | reverse complement strand
CGACGAAAGCGTGGGTAAACTCATTTCCGACGCTATGGAAAAAGTCGGGAAGGACGGCGTCATAACGATCGAAGAGGGTAAGGCTATGACGACGGAGCTAAACGTTGTCGAAGGCATGCAATTTGACCGTGGCTACGTATCGCCCTATCTTGTCACCAATACCGAAAAGATGTCGGCGGAACTTGACAACCCCGTCATCCTCATCACAGATAAAAAGATAAGCAATATACAAGAAATATTGCCTCTGCTTGAGCAAGTGCTCAAAAACGGACTCAAATTGCTCATCATATCCGACGATATCGAGGGCGAAGCGCTTACTACGATCATCGTCAACAAGCTCAAGGGCGTATTCAACTGCGTGGCGGTCAAAGCGCCCGGGTTTGGAGACAGGAGGAAGGCATATCTCGAAGACATCGCCATTCTTACGGGCGGCACATATGTGTCAAGCGACCTCGGATATGAGCTTAAAGACGTCACGTTGGATATGCTCGGCAGGGCTAAATCCGTCAAAGTCGACAAGGATAATACGACGATCGTTGGCGGCGCCGGAGACGCTAAAGAAATTGCGGCAAGAGTTGAATCCTTGCGCATGCAGATAGCAAGCACGACTTCCGATTACGACAGAGAGAAGTTGCAGGAGCGCGTAGCCAAACTCGCGGGCGGCGTAGCCGTCATAGGCGTGGGCGCGGCAACAGAAGTAGAAATGAAAGAAAAGAAACTCCGCATAGAGGACGCGCTCAATGCGACTCGCGCGGCAGTGGAAGAGGGTATAGTGCCCGGCGGCGGCGCCGCGCTCCTGTCCATAATTCCGGCTGTGAGAAAGGCGTGCGCAAAACTCGAAGGAGACGAACTTACGGGAGCAAGGATCGTTCTGCGCGCTCTCGAGGCTCCTGTCAGACAGATCGCAGCAAACGCCGGCATCGACGGAGGCATAGTGGCCAATACGATCATGACCTCAAAGAAACCCAATTTTGGTTATGACGCGGCAAGAGATTGTTATTGCGATATGGTAAAAGCGGGCATACTCGACCCAACAAAGGTCGCTCGCAGCGCACTGCAAAACGCCGCTTCGGTAGCGAGCACATTACTTACGACAGAGAGCCTTGTGACAGACATCAAGGAGCCGACTCCTCCCATGCCGGCAGGCGGCGGAATGGGCGGCGACATGTATTGATCGAACGTTCTTGAAAAAGGCGCAACGGAATGACCGTTGCGCCTTTTAACATATATATGCTGATTATATTACAAATCGTCGTTGATAAGGTCATCCAACGATATGTTGAATATTTTGCCCAATTTGCGCAACATATCCACATTAGGCTCAGTGCGACCTTGCTCCCAATTCGCATAGCAACTTTCGGTTACGCTTAGTTGTTCCGCAGCCTGTTTTTGGGTAAAGCCGCAACTTTGTCTTGCGGTTTTTAAATTGTGACAAAATTTGTTGTCCATAACTAAAATATTATGTCAGAACTAGATAAAATGTCTTGACACTGGATATTTTGTCTAGATATAATATTTTTATACGTGGGCGACGCGCCCTACTAAAACTAAGGAGAAATTTTATGAAAAAGCGAGTTGTTTCAATCGTTTGCATTCTCATGATCGTTACGCTTTGCGCCTGCATTTTCGCGGCATGTGGCGACAGAGATTCCGATAAATACACAGTGAGTTTCGATCTCGGCGCGTATGTGGGCAGCGCGCAGGCACCGCCTTCAGTGACAAAGGACAATGGCGGTAAGATGAATTTGCCTACGGCGGCAGATCTTCCCGTTTGGGAAGGGCATACCTTCGAGGGGTGGAAATTGAATAACGAGGGTGCTCTCCTTTCGGGCGGCGCAGAGATAACCGTGACGGCAGACGCCAAATACTATGCGCAATGGAAAGAAGACGACGAAGAAGGGGATAAGTTATCCCGAGTTTTACCTAAAGAAGAACTCACGCATGCGATAAGTTATATCATGACGGTTGGCAAGTCGGATTCGGCTTCTTTGCAAATTTTATGCAACGGTCAAGCCGAGACGGCGGACATCAGCGGAAGTACATTTGACGGATTTATATACATTTCCGCGTCAGTGGGAAACGGCCCCGCAATATCAATGCGAATCATATTTTTCGACAGCGACGAAGCGGCGCGCAAATACGGCGATTGTCTTGCCGAATCTCAACCTTTTATTAAGTATCAGGTCGTCGGCAACAGAATGTATTCATTTATGAAGTGCCCTATGCCGACAGATTTGTCGCAGACTCGCTTAAACTTTATGCTCGACGCTGCCGCAAACGGCAATTTTGCTTATCAGTTGGAATTTAACATCGCAGCGGCGGAAGAAAATTTCTTGTTTGATTTCATGGCTCGTGACAACAATCGTACAAATCAGTACGCCTATTGCACGGAAGGGGAAGCAAGCGATCCGCAATATGTCGAGCTTGCCACACAAATTACCAATGACGGCGATGTCGGCAGTTATGCGAACTATACGTTGGAAACAGGTTACGTATTTTACAGATATATCGAAAAGACCGGCCTAAAATATGAGATAACTGGAGAAAGAGCGAAAGTCATAAAATATTGTTATGACGAAAACTCGTCTTTGCAACCGGAAATACCCGCGGAAATAGAAAAGGACGGACGGCGCATCAAGGTCGCCGGCATCTATATGTACGGTATTCAATATTGCCCTATCACGTCCGTAAAGATAGACGAAGGGGTTGAATATTTAATGCAAGACGCGTTTGACGAGTGCTGGCAATTGGAGACCGTATATCTGCCGAGATCTCTAACGGCAATATTTGCGGAAAGTTTTAATGATTGCGTTGCCATAAAAACGATATATTACGGTGGTAGTGCGGCGGAGTGGATGACATTGGCCGGGGACGCCGTAGTCAACGCCTGGTGCGACGGATTTGATTGGTCGGGACAAGAACCGATTGAAAAGCATAACTCATTTAAGGTTATTTGCACCGACGGGAGGCAAATACAATATCCCGTCGGCAATCGCTATACAGTGAGTTTTGATTTAGGCGCATACGAAGGCGCCGAACATGCGCCCGAAGACGCGACGGCGTATGAAAACGACACTTTGCGCTTGCCTACGATGGATGATTTGCCTGATTGGGAAGGACATACCTTCGAGGGGTGGAAATTGAATGACGAGGGTATGCTTCTTGATGGAGGAGCGGAGATAACAGTGACGGCGAACGTCACATACTACGCACAGTGGAGCGAGAATATCGTACAGCGTGACTACGAAGAGGGTAGCATATACGAGTTTTTGTCGGAAGCGGAGCTTGCTCGTATAATAAGTTATACGGTCGCGACGGGCAAGCAACAAGGACGTTCGATGGATTTTAACATCTATGTAAATCCGGTATATATACCGTCTCCGGGCATCGGATACATTTATCTGAACATCGATGGCGACGAGAGCATAGAAATATATTTTCTCGAGACCGAAGAGCAAACGCACGCTTATCAGGATACTCTCGCAACGCAAGAAGGTAAG
>CANREO010000105.1 GCA_947629635.1 uncultured Clostridia bacterium | reverse complement strand
AAAACAGCAATCTAACGCGGTTCTTTCAATTATTTTCGAGTTTTTTCATAACTTCCTCAAAATAATCGGGCAATGGCGCTTGAAAATTCATTCGTTCTCCCGTGACAGGATGCGTCAATTCAAGCCCTATAGCATGAAGAAGTTGCCCTCTATCGTAAAGCTTTGTAGATCCTCCGTATATTGCGTCGCCGACTATGGGATGATGCAAACTGGCAGCATGCACGCGTATCTGATGCGTGCGCCCTGTCTCCAATTCGAAACGCACAAGCGTATAGTTGCCAAAGCGCCTCAATACGCAAAAATGCGTCACCGCACGTCTTCCGCCCTCTACTATCGCCATCTTTTTACGGTCTGTCCTGCTTCTACCGATCGGAGCATCCACTGTGCCGTCGTCCTGCTTGAAATTGCCGTCACAAAGTCCGATGTATATGCGGCGAGCGGTCTTTTTTTCGATCTGTTTGGCCAGACTTAAATGCGCTTCGTCGTTTTTTGCGATGACTATAAGTCCGGATGTATCTTTGTCTAGCCTATGCACTATCCCGGGTCTGATTACGCCATTTATGCCGCTCAAACTGCTCAAGTTGAAAAGAAGGGCATTTACCAAAGTGTCGTTTTTTGTATATGAGACGGACGGATGCACAACCATCCCCTGTGGCTTATTGATGACGGCAAAAGAATCGTCTTCATACACTATATTCAGCGGAATATTCGCGGCTTTGACATCGAGTTGCTGCGGTTCGGGCTTTACAAAATCCACCTCGTCGCCGATGCGCAATTCATATCCGCTCTTCGTCTTGCGCGATCCGTTGACAAACGCGCCGTCCCTTTCTATAGCGATCTTTGCGGCCGAACGCGACATTTCGAATTTGTCCGCAACGAAAACATCCAGTCTGATTTTATCTTTGTCAACAGTGAATATCATTTTCATACTGCCTTAAACATTTGTCGATACGTCTGAAGATCCGTCATCATCGGCGGCGCCGTCTGCGCTTTGCGTGGGTGCCGACTCATCTTGAGGCGCTTCGGAATTCGGCTTTTCACACGTTTCGTCCTCGTTTTGTTCCACAAAAGTGTAATCGTTTTCGGATTTTAACATAGGATTGAGGTTTAAAGGCGCGTCAAGTGGGTCGACTCCCTCTTCCGTATTTCCCTCCGCCGCTTTTTTTGCCTGCTCCGCCTCGAACTCTTTCTTATTTTTCCTGCCCTCTATGACCAGCATGACGATAAGCACGATTATCAACATGACCGCGCCCAAAGTAACAAAGAAGTCTGCCACGTTGCAAATTGCGAAATTTTTGATAAACGTGTATTCTATGAAGTCGCGAACATATCCCAGCCCTATTCTGTCCACAATATTGCCTATTCCGCCGCCCAGTATCAAAATCAGCGAAATACGCAACCACTCGTTTTGTTTTTGCGCAACGATGAGAAATACCGTCACGCATACAAGCACTATCATGGTGACGACGATAAGCGCCGTCGTATTGTTTTGAAAGATCCCGAAACCCGCGCCTGTATTTTCCGTATAAGTGAGCGCAAGCGCACCCTTTACAAGCACATAGTAGTTGGAATCAAGCGATTCGAGAAATTTTACGGCATAATGTTTGCTGACCAAATCCAGCGCGATGAGCACTCCAAGCAATGCCAGCTCTATGAGCATCACCCACCAACGCTTTTTCAATATGTCTGCGACGTCTTTTTTAGTAATTTTGATTTTTGCCATAGCTTCCTTCAACGTCTGTCGGGAGTCGTGATCTTGACCCCCGAAGGAGCAAACAAAAAGATGTCGTTTGCGATTTGTTGTATGCTGCCGTCAAGCGCATATATGGCGCCGCTCATAAAATCCAAAATCCGATATACCGAAGTGCGATTGATGCTTGCGAAATTTACAATGACCTGCTGCTTCATTTTGAGATGATCGATGAGCAATTGCACATCCTCGTAGGTTGACGGCGAATAGATAGTTGTGCCGCCCGATCCGTTCTGTACGAATTGTTGTGGGATCGGCGGAGCCTGCTGTTGACGCGCAGAGGCTCTTCCGAAAAGCTTGTTTGCCCTGTCGTCGGTGTTGTTTTGCGGTACGCCCTGATAGTATCTTTCTTCCATATTGCCACCTGTAAATTATATTTTAGTTCTCTCACCGAAAAGCAATCTGCCCAGTCTCAGCATATTTGCCCCATGATCGAGAGCCACATTATAGTCGTTGCTCATGCCGGCGGATAGATACTTTATATCCGCATTCGACGTATTTATGCGCTTTGCGCGCTCGTATGCCGCGTACAACTTGTCATACAATTTTTCGAGCGCGGCGCATTCGCCCAAATTCGGCATGACGGACATCAAACCCTCTATCTTAATGTGCTCGAATTTGGACAGGCCGTAAATAAAATCTTCTGTCCGCTCTATCGGTATGCCGCCCTTTGTCGCCTCATCGGCCGTATTTATCTCCACAAGGCAGCCCTGCGTCTTGCCTACCCTTGCCGCTTGCCTGTCGATTTCATACGCAAGTTCCTCGCGGTCGAGAGACTGTATCAGCTTGACTTTGTCTATGATGTATTTCACCTTATTAGTTTGCAATCTGCCGATCATATGCCATACGCGCTCGGGGAAATACTTTTCTCTGAGTTCCTGCACTCTGTTTTCGCCCAATTCGAATTCGGGCGCCATTTCGCAAAACGCGCGCACTGTCTCTATGCTCTGCGTTTTGGTGGCGGCAATCAGCGTGATATTGCCGTATGGCGAGACCCGTCGTCTAAGTTCGGCCAAATTGTCTGCCAATATCATATTTTATCCTCATTACGCCCCGTATAAATGTCAAACGTAAACGTATGGATTTGAGAGTTTTGCTCATATTTTACGCAAATTTCCGTAGGAGAAACAAATTCGGCGCTCAACACTTTACCCTCAAACGGAGCATATCCGACTGCCAACAACGCCCTCTGTTCCTCGTCGTACTCGCCGACATCGTCGCTTACAAACAAAACATCGCCGAACATATTGTTGACTTTTGCAAGCAAACGCTTTTGCTCGTCCGTATATTTTGCCTCTTTATAGCCGCCTTTTCTCAAGAAAAACACATCGGGATCGTTTGCAAAAATACGCCTTAGGTGCCTTCTGAAAACCGTGTCGGTCATAGCGTTTTTAGTGGACACTATCTCTTGATTTGTGAGTTTAGCATAAAATTTATCCTCAAAACTGTTTTCCGCGTCGCACCCTATTCTGCATGCGTCCACTATTCCGAAAGTCGGCGCAAGCGGCACTCCGCAACCGAGGATGATCCTATCGCGGCAACATTCGCGCAAAAACTCCATGGCCTCGCACATCAGCCGTCCTCTGGACTTGTTGCCGTACGGAATTATGCATGCCGCATAAAGGAAGTCCAGTTTGACCATATCGAAGCCCCACTCGTCAAACACCCGATCAAAAACGGTGCGGATATATTCTTTCACTCGTTCGTTTTGCACGTCCAACGCATAAAACCCACCCCAATTCATGCCTGCGACGACCGGTTTGCCCTTTTCGTT
>CANREO010000104.1 GCA_947629635.1 uncultured Clostridia bacterium | reverse complement strand
GAGGCGATTCTCCATCGGGCGTACTACTGACTCCTTTTGGTAAAAGCACGGGCAGATCCTCTTCCGGAACGGGCACAACGCCGCATTTTTCACAATGAATTACTGGGATCGGCGCGCCCCAATAGCGTTGCCGACTGACAAGCCAATCGCGCAGACGATAATTTGTTTTCAGGCTACCCTTGCCCTCTTTTTCAAGCTTTTTAAGGATGGCTTTTTTGGCGTCCTCCGAACTCATACCGTCAAATTCGCCGCTGTTTACAAGCGTACCGTACTCTGTAAATGGCAGATCGTCCTCGCCGTCTTTTCCCTTTATCACGCGCTTTATAGGCAATCCAAGCTTTTTGGCAAATACGAAATCGCGCTCATCATGCGCAGCGACGCCCATCACAGCGCCCGTGCCGTAGCTCGCTATGACATAGTCCGCGACAAACACGGGGACCTCTTCGCCGTTTACGGGATTTATCGCATACGCGCCGGTAAACGCTCCCGTCTTTTCCCTGGTTGAAGAAAGTCTGTCTATTTCCGTTGCCGCCGCCGCGCGCTCTCTGTACTCTTCGACCGTCGCGCGCATCTCGGGCTTGGTGATCTTGTCTACAAGAGGGCTTTCGGGCGCCAACACGACATACGTCACGCCGAAAACCGTGTCCGCCCTCGTTGTAAATACTCTGAAACTTATATCGCTGTCCTTTATTTTGAATTCGATTTCGCCCCCATAACTGCGGCCTATCCAATTCTTTTGCATGAGTTTTGTCTTTTCCGGCCAATCCAACTTATCCAGCCCGTCAAGCAACTCGTCTGCGTAGTCCGTGATTTTGAAAAACCACTGATTCAGATTTTTATGGGTGACCTGACTGCCGCACCTTTCGCAAATTCCGCCCTGCGCCTGTTCGTTTGCAAGCACCGTATTGCAGGAGGGGCACCAATTCACCGGAGCCTCCTTTCTGTATGCCAAGCCATGCTTATACAGTTGCAAAAACATCCACTGCGTCCACTTGTAATATTCGGGCAAACAAGTTTTGATTTCATAGTCCCAATCATAAGTCGCGCCTATTCGCCTAAGTTGTCCTTCCATCGTCTCTATATTTTTCAGCGTGCTTTCCTCGGGATGTATACCCGTCTTGATCGCATAGTTTTCGGCAGGCAGTCCGAAAGCGTCGAAACCCATCGGCTGAAACACCTCATAGCCCTGCATGCGTTTGAAGCGCGCAAAGGTATCCGCAGGCCCGTAGTTGTACCAATGACCGGCGTGAAGCTTGGCGCCCGAAGGATAGGAAAACATCTCGAGACAGTAGTATTTTTTGTCTACTCTATCCCTGTTGAACTTATAAAGTCCGGTATCCTCCCACCTCTTTTGCCACTTGCTTTCGATCTGCTTATAATCCATGCCAACTCCATTCGATATATATTTGATATAAATTATAAAATAGTTTAATACTTTCAAAACGTCAAGTCAAGGATATAAAACAAATCAAAAGGAATACACAAAAACGGCCGCGACAAAAATTCCGGCAAGCAAACTGAACGACGGAGCTTTGCCGCCAAGCACATTGACGGACTGCGGAAGCACGTCAAAAAAAGTTACGTACAACATTGCGCCGCTTGCTACGCTCATACAGATCCCCGTAGCCAGCGCGCCTATTCCGCCTATAAGCAGTCCTATCAGTGCTCCAAGCACCGTAGCCGCTCCGGCTAACGACGCCAAAAACACCGCCTTGACCGCCTTTACTCCGCCGCCGGTCAGCGGAACCCCTATAGCCATGCCTTCGGGGACATTGTGTATGGCGATTACAATTGCCATCAATACGCCGGATTGCCTCTCCGCCACTCCGGCCGCTCCTATCGCCATGCCTTCGGGAAGATTGTGCAACGCGATCGCGATCAACATTGCCGTGCCGGCTTTAAGCATGCTGCGTCTGTCAGTAGCCATTGCTTCTACGACCGCTCCCGATCTGAATACGCTTGTTTTGCGAGAGCGCTGGAAGAGGTCAAGCAGTTTATTGAGAATAAATATCAAAAGCATGCCGCCTATCGCCGAAGCGAGCGCCACAATGCCGCTCAGTTTGTCAAGCGCGTTTAAACTCTCCATTGCCTCGGGCAACATATCAAATGCCGCTACTCCGAGCATCACTCCTCCGGCAAATGCCAACACTCTGCCCGTCGCTGCGTCGCCGCGGTCGGCAAATATTGCGCCCATTGCTCCTCCCACCCCCGTTCCTACGGAGCCTGCGAGCAGCGAGACAAAGATAAAAAACGCGCTGTCATTCATCTTGTATAGACTATTTTTTCAAACTTAAATCAATGTATAAAATTCAAAATACGATGTTTATATGCAATTTTTTACATTATAAACTATCTTTTATGCGACAATTCGACATCTTCCGACATTTGCGCTTCGCATGACGGTTTTGAAATTTTTTGCAAATCTTATAAGCGCATGCGCTTATTTTTATATTTACACATACTATATATATGAAAGCAAGCTTGAAAGCTAAAATTTTGCTTATCGTCGCGACGGCTATAGCCGCGGCAATGGGAGGCACTATGTCAAATCGCGCATCCGTAGCGTATGCCGAAGAGCCGTCCGTGCATATGATCGCGCACTTTTCCACTTACTATGGCGAAAGCAGCGAGGGCAGAAAACACAACATCGCGCTTGCCGCACGAAAAATAGACGGAACTGTGCTTTTGCCCGAGGAAGAATTCTCTTTCAACGACACGGTTGGGCGCCGCACTACCGCCAACGGTTTTGAGAGCGCGCTTATCATTCAAGACGGGGAATATGTCGAAGGCGTAGGCGGAGGCGTGTGTCAAGTGAGCAGCACGCTGTACAATTGCGCTCTTTTGAGTGGTCTTACGGTGACTTGCGTGCGCGCACATTCTCTTCAAGTGAGCTACGTAGCGCCCTCGTTTGACGCCATGGTATCCACGGCCAGCGACCTGAGATTTGTCAATACTTTAAGCGCTCCCGTCACAATAAAGATGTCCGCAGACGGTAAATACGTGCGCGCCGAGATATTCGGAGTGGACGATATATACATTCGACGCCGCTCTGAAACAGTTGAAAAGCTTCCCTTTGAAACGGAGTACAGAGAGGACGAAAAAATCCCCGTCGGCGAAGAAAGGATAGATACCTACGGCAAAAACGGCATAAAAAGCGAAGGTTATTTGGAATATTTTTCAGACGGGAAATTCATAAACGCCGTGCTCATCCGTCGCGACACCTATCTTCCTCAAAAACGTATAGTTCTAGTCGGTTGCGCTCCGCAGTCGCCCTAAACGGCAAAGCTAAACTTCCATGTCCCTCTCGTCGAAATTCCACCAAAAGTACGGCCCTTTAATTTATACTTTTGCTTGCAAACGACATACCGACAATATATAATAAAAGGCGGAACTGTATTCGCGTTTACTACGCGTTTGAAAGGAGTGATTATGGATCTTAATAAAGCTTATGCGCAGTGGCTTGAAAACGTCGACGGGCAAGAGCTTGCACGTCTGAAATCCATGACTGAAGCCGAAATAAAGGAAGCCTTTTACGAGCCTCTCGCATTTGGGACCGCGGGAATGCGCGGCATTTTGGATATGGGCATAAATCGTATGAACGTATTCACCGTTGCGCGCGCCACCAAAGGGC
>CANREO010000103.1 GCA_947629635.1 uncultured Clostridia bacterium | reverse complement strand
AGAGAATTGAGAATTTAAGGAAAGATTTTGTAGAAACGCTGCATTGCTTGCATTGCTGATAAGACAATTCGGATCCGCTGAGGAAGTGCGCCACAAGTCTGTGGAGGAGCTTGCAAAGATAGACGGTATATCCGTCAAAAAAGCTCAAATGATTTTGGATGGGCTGGCACAAGAACCCGACGATAAATAATTTTTCGGGCACGCTTGCGGATATATTGTTTTATTTGAAAAATTATTGTATAATGTAAAACACGCGTATTCGGCATAGACTTAGATATGAACGTATTTCAACAAATTGCCGAAGAAGTGGGTGTACCCGTGCGACTTTTAAGCGCCAAGGATATTACTACATTCAAGGGCGGCGGCAGCGCATATGTGGCGATACCCTATGATGAAGAGGCTTTTAGGCGCATATATCGCGCGTATGAGGCGTACGGAGGCTTGATCATAGGCGGCGGATCGAATATGATTATAGGCGACGGCGTCGCAACCGTTCCGCTCATATCTACGCGCGGACTTTCGAAAATATGTGTCAAAGGCAAGAGTATTGTGGCGCAATGCGGAGCCAGTGTGCGTTCGATAAGCGAGTTTGCAAGGCGGTTGTCGCTGGGAGGGTTTGAATTTTTATCCGGCGTGCCGGCTACTCTCGGCGGCGCGATAAGAATGAATGCCGGCGCGTTCGGCGAGGAGATGAGCAAATTCGTAAGAAGTATAAGTACGCTTGACGGCAATATCGAAGAGGGCTTGAAATGCATATTTTCATACAGAAACGGAGTCCATGTGCCGATTTTGAGCGCTGAGTTGGAACTCCGCGAGATGTGTAGCGAAAACAGCGTCGAACTCTCGAAAAAATATCTAGAGATACGCGCCTCGAAACAGCCGAAATTTCCATCATGCGGCAGCGTGTTCAAAAACGGAGAGTTGCCTTCTGGTAAGCTTATAGAAATGTGCGGACTTAAAGGAAAGAGAGTCGGCGGTGCGGAAATATCGAAATTGCACGCAAACTTTATCGTAAATACGGGCGGAGCGAGCGCGACGGACTTCATGTCGCTTGTTGTCGAGTGCGAGCGCGCAGTCAAAGAGCGCTTCGGAATTGAACTCGAAAGAGAATTTGTATACATAAGCTAGCCGAACGCGGCTTGAAGCTACGGAGGGAGTCTTGAAATTCATCGGAGATTATCACATGCACACCTATGCCAGCGACGGCAAGCCTTCGGTGGCGGAAATAGCGTGGGAGGCGAGACGTAAAGGGCTTAGGCAAATAAATATATCCGACCACAGTTTTACAAACTTCATTTGTCATATGACAAGAAAGAAGTTCGAAGAGCAAAGTGCGGCTATAGAGGTCGAAAGGGACGGAGAACTGCAAATTTTGCAAGGCATAGAGGGCAATCTTTTGGATCCTAAAGGCAATATGGACGTGCCCGACGACATAATACGCCGTCTCGACGTATTGACAGTCGGATTTCATCGGTTTCTATCGTTGAGACGTGTGATAAAGCATATGAATTTTATCAACGTCAACGGGTTCGGCAGCCGATTTTTGCGACAAAAACTTATCGAAGTAAACACTCGCGCTTTTATAAGCGCAATGGAAAAATATCCTGTGGACATTATAGCGCATTTGGGGCATCGCACGCTTGTGGACTTTGCGAGGGTATGTCAATATGCGGCTGAGCATGATGTATATGTGGAGCTAAATGTCAAACATCTGGATACGATCGAAGAGGGCATAAATGACGCGCTCGGGACTCCGGTGAAATTTATTGTCGGCAGCGACGCGCACACGGCTGATAAAATCGGCGAGTTTTCCGCCGTTGAAAACTTTATAGTTAAGCACGGCATACCGCTTGAAAGAGTGTACGGGATCGACGGCAATATACCCACTTTCAAGGATAAGAAGGAATGGCATAAATGAGCTTCCGCGACGCTGTCAGACAAGAGCTTATATCATCGGGCTTTCCGGAAAAAAGTTGCTGTACGAGGGCGTTTTTGTCCGCTATTTCGCGCATTACGGGCAGTATCGAAGTGTCAAAGAGACGCTTTAATCTCTGCTTGAAGCCGGACGGTGCTGAGCTTGGTATACGTCTCGCGGATGCCTTTAAGAGTTTGTATCCTATCGATGTGGAACTCTCGCCGGAGCGCGGAAAACCCGATAGATACAAACTGCGCTTGCCAACGGGAATGTCAAAACAGATCCTTATCGACTTCGAACTTATGAGAGCGGACGGCGACGAACTTGTCGCGTTCAACGAGGAGATACCTCAAGACTGCGTAAAGGATGCCTGTTGCAAAATCGCATATGTAAAAGGTCTTTTCTTGGCTTGCGGCTTTATGTATGTGCCCGAAAACGGTTCAAACGGATATCACTTCGAGTTTGATTTTGACGATGATGTTTTGGCGGACGGCGCCATGGAATTGTTGAGCGACATTGGCATAGTAACGCGCATGAGCGTAAGAGGGGAGCGCAGATTGGTCTATAGCAAGGATAAAGACATGTTGATGAAGTTGCTCTCCGTCATGGGGCTGACAGATTGCGCTTTAAGATTGAAGGCGATCATAGACGAAAGAGAAACAGCCAATTCGCTAAACAGGGCGGCGATCTGCGAGACGGCGAATTTGGACAAGACTTACAGCGCTTCCACAAGGCTCATGATTGCCATCGCAAAGTTAAAAAGCGAAGAGGAGTACGACAACCTTCCCGTTGCGCTCAAAGTGAGTGCGGACGCACGAGCGGCACATCCCGAGGCTTCGTTGAACGAGCTCGCTCAAATTTTGGGTGTGACAAAGAGTTGTCTCAATCATCGTTTCAGAAAACTACTCGAACTAGCAGAAAGTATTTGAAAAAAACATAAAAATTGGAATAGTATACAAAAAATATGACAGATTTTGTGCATTTACATCTTCATACGGAGTACAGTTTGCTCGACGGCGCAGTGCGCATCGTGCAGGCGGTGATAGATCCGAGCAACCCCGACAAACCCGTAAAAAAACATCCTCTTTCGGATGCTTTGCATGAATTGGGCATGAATGCAGTTGCAATCACCGATCACGGAAACATGTACGGTGTGCATTCTTTTGTGCAAACGCTTCGAAAAGACGGCATAAAACCAATTATCGGGCAAGAATTTTATGTTGCCGACGACATGTATGTCAAGACGGCCGAAGTGCTGAAAAAACGTTATCATCTCATATTGCTCGCCAAAAACGAAGTGGGCTATAAAAACCTGATGTATCTCAGTTCGCTTGCGTTTGTAGACGGCTTTTATATGCGCCCACGTATAGACTTGAAGCATATTGCGCAACACAGCGAAGGGCTCATTTGCCTTTCCGCATGTCTTGCCGGCAAGATCCCTCGTCTGATATTGCAGGGAAAATACGATGAAGCCAAGCAGTATGCCAAAACCATGCGCGATATGTTTGCACCCGGCGATTTTTACATCGAATTGCAGGATCACGGCATGGAGGAAGATAAAATAGTGCTCAATCCGCTTGTGCGGATCGCAAAGGAAATAGGCGTAAAAGTCGTTGCGACAAACGACGTTCACTATATAAAGCGCGAGGACGCCGATATGCAGGATACGATGATGTGTATTACGCTCGGCTGCAGAAAATCCGACAATAAGGACGGTTCGGCGCGATTTTCGACTGACGAGTATTATCTCA
>CANREO010000102.1 GCA_947629635.1 uncultured Clostridia bacterium | reverse complement strand
TATTGGGTTACTTCTTGGGAAAGGTCGCGTGTGCGCTTGTAGGTAGATACGACATATACGGCGTGATCAATTTGGTGTTGGTATATTTGCCGTTTTTCTTGTGCACGTTCATACTGATGGTGATTGCCTCATGTACGGTGATATACGCACCATGCTCGGAGCATTGCGAAAAAAGTAAGTTTAAACCGTCTTTTATAACCGTATTGAAGATTTTGGGCATCAACGCGGCAATGAGTTTTATCTTCTTCGTGCTTTTGGGCACTATTGCCGGAGGAGTGATTATAGTCGCGCTATATTAGTTTGCATATTTTCGAACATCGGACGCACGCTATAAAAAAAGCGTGTGAGGGTTTTATGAAATACGCAACAAACATTAAAATATCAATATTCGTGATACTGACCGTCGCGCTGTTTGCCGCGGTGGGACTTCTCGCTTGCCTGTCATCTTATGCGTCAGAAGGCATTGCGCATGCCGCAACCGACTTCAAAACAGTTGGCAAAGCCGCTTACCTTGTGGATTATGCGACGGGAAACGTCATGTATACGCGAAACGAACGCGAACGTCTGCCGATTGCAAGTATGGTGAAGATAATGACGGCTATGTTGGTGCTCGAAGCTGAAGAAAGAGGAGAAATCTCGCTCGACGACGATGTAGTCGTAAGCGAAGAAGCGGCCTCCATGGGCGGTTCACAGGTATTTTTGGATGCCGGCTCGGTCCACAAGGCGAAGGATCTTCTTCGCACTGTAATCGTTGCAAGCGCCAACGACAGTTGCGTTGCGCTTGCCGAGCATGTGTCGGGCAGCGTAGGGGCGTTCGTAGCGCGGATGAACGCTCGCGCAAAGGAACTCGGAATGGAAAATACTTCCTTCAAAAATTGTACGGGTTTGCCGGCGGCAGAAAGTTTTTCCTGCGCTCGCGACGCGGCGACGATGTTCTCGCAACTTGTCAAATATCCCACATACTTCGATGACGCGAAAGTATGGATGGAGGACTATAAGCATCCGTCGGGTAGGACAACGTCGATAGCAAATACAAACAAACTTGTCCGCTTCTACAAGGACTGCGACGGCGGCAAGACAGGATTTACAAACGAAGCGAAGTTCTGTCTCACTGCAACGGCAATGCGCGACGATATGCGCGTGATAGCAGTTCTCATAGGCGCAAACAGCGCCAAGGAACGCAATGCCGCCGTAAGCGCAATGTTCGACTATGCCTTTGCCAACTTCTCAAATGAGATATTGCTCAAGAAGGGTGAAACATTGGAGCAAAGAGTGCAAGTAGTAGGCGGCAAAAGCGATTCGCTTACTCTCACTGTGGAGAAAGATGTCGCGCAATTTATGTGTGAGCACGAGCAAGCGAGCTATGAGCTCAAATATGAGTTGCCCACATCCGTACACGCTCCCGTTAAGGCCGGTGACGTCATTGGCAAAGTATATCTTGTCAAGGACGGGGTGATAGTAGACGAAACCTCCGTGCTCGCTGCCGAAAGCGTAGAACGCCAAAGTCTGTTTGACGCAATAGGCGAGATAGGCAAGCATTGGAATGTCTGAACTTATAAGAAAATAAAAATATCCGACAAAATTGCCGGATATTTTTTTACATATTGCGATTTATTTGTCGTAGAGTTATATATGCTTTGACTTTTCCCTGAAAAAATGATAAAATTTGATAAGTTATGGACGATAAAGACATCGACAACGATTTTAAAGCCGACATCGAAAATGGCTTATCCCCGAATTCCGCCTCCGATCGCGACGGAACTGGTGCCGTCGCAGAGGTGCTTGAAAAGGATACGCTATTTAACACGTCAAAGATCATTTATCATATCAGCGAGTTCGACGGGCCGCTGGATTTGTTGTACACTCTTATAAAAGAAGCGAAGATAGACATAGAAGACATTTTCATTTCGGATATAACGTATCAATATGTGGAGATCGTAAATAATACGCCCGCAGAGGAGATGGACTTCGAATATGCGAGTGAATTTGTCGCCATGGCAGCGGAGTTGATATATCTCAAATCCTTGCGCACGCTTCCTCACGACGAGCCGATAGACGAGGACGATCCCGAGTACGAAAGACAGCTCTTAGTCAATAAAATCAAGGAGTTTGCTTTGCTTAAAGAGCAGAGCGAAAAGATGAGACCGCTTGAGACGATCAATCGATTTTACAGAACGCCCGTGTATACGGATAAGGATTATCGGGTCGCGCTTGTAAACTTTTCGCTGCCCAAACTTGTCGCGGCATTCGCCCAAGTGCTTGCAAACGCCGATTACAGAGAGAAAGAGGTCATTCCCAAAAAGGTGATGAAAGAAAGATTCTCCGTGCATGACAAGATGCAGAGCATTTTAGATGTCATGATAGACAGGAGCGAGTTGGAGTTTACGGAGCTTTTTGAAGAAGATTATGACCGTACCGACATAGTCACGACTTTTCTTGCCGTATTGGAGTTGTTGAAATACGGAAGGCTGCACGCGGAGCAGGAGGAGCTTTTCGGGACTATAAAACTATTCAGGGTGGACGGCGCCGACGCACCCATCGAATTTGAGGAGGGCGACGATGGAGAATATTGAAAACGTTGTTGAAAGTTTGATTTTTTCTTGCGGAAACGCTATAGCAAAAGCAGATATTTGTGAAAAGATCCCCGAACTGACTCATCAAAAATTAAACGGAATAGTGAAGTCTTTACAAAAGAAATATAGCGGCGCGAGCGGTATATTGCTTTTGGAATTCAACGGCAAGTTGCAATTTTCTTCAAACCCAAAGTACGGTGACGCGGTAGCAGACGTGCTTACGCCCCTCAAAGAAAAGGAACTTACCAAAACGTTGCTGGAAGTCCTTGCAACCGTTGCGTATAAACAGCCGATCACAAGGCTCGAGATAGACGATATGCGCGGCGGAACAAATTCGGAATACGCACTTTCGGGGCTGCTTAAAGCCGGTCTTATAGAGGCCGTAGGCCGCAAGGACGCGGTTGGCAGACCTCTGCTTTACGGCACTACAGATGAATTTTTGAAGAAGTTTCAGTTGAGCGATATATCGGAGTTGCCCGATTACTCCGAAGTGCTTGAACAGCTCATGTTGATAAATTCCTCCATTGGAGACACCCTGTTTAAGCAGAGAAGCATTGACGATGATGAACTTGCCGAAGCTGCGGCAGACAAAGATACGGATATGACGGAAGAGGATCTGTTTGCCGACGAAGTGCCCGACTTCCTGGAAGGCGAGGACTACGAGGAATACGAATAGAAAGCTTTTACACATTTTAAGAACGACAATATACGCCGAATATTTCGGAATTGCAATGTTCAATGAACCAAAGCGCGACGATCGTCGCGCTTTATAATATTATTCGAATTTTGAAACACAATAAGCATATGAAGGCGACGATCGTGCTTACTGTATTGCAATGTCTGCTCACTTTGCTGTTTATGCCGGTAAGGGTCAGGTTGAAAGGACATTTTTCGCTTATATATGAAAACGCGCAACTTGACGTGAGAGCGCTTTGGTTTACTTTGGTAAGATTGCGCCTCAAACAAAGACACGGCGCGATTGCATTGACCGTAAACGGCAAACCTCCGAAACAGAGTGGCAAGACGCGTATCAATGCTCTGAAAGCGCTAAATGATATTTCAAACGAAGGTATAAGGATCAACGGCAGTTTGATCGCGCTTATAGGCGGCGACGACGCGATGGTTTCTTCAATAGCCGGTTGCG
>CANREO010000101.1 GCA_947629635.1 uncultured Clostridia bacterium | reverse complement strand
AGCTTTCATACTAACCTACTCAGACAATAATATCATACATATTAAACTTTTGCAATATATGTTGCAACAATCGCCTTACTCAATTATATTTCGCGTCGAGTCCCGAAAACGTCCCGTCATTCGTCGTTTTGTGCGGTGAGGCATCTCATGACCGTAGGGAAAGGTTCGGGGATCTTGTCGCTCATGAGAAATTTATCCCTCCGCACAAACTCGTCAACGTATATGAAAATCTGTTTGTCATGCCACGAATTGCGGATATTCCGCTCCATAATATTGCTTTCAAACACCATATCGAAAACGCTTTGCGTCACGCCGACATACGCCCTGTCACAGCGGTGAGACAGCATATAGTCAATAAGTTCGTCCCTCAACATAAATACAAGTTGCGCGTCGCTGAGCACAAAGCCGCCCGGACAATCTTTGCTTGGCTGAAGCATGAAATCGTCTACGGGAAGCCGCGTCTTTTTGCGAGTGAGCTCCACCAGACCGAGCGATGTCATGCCGACGGTAGACGTTTTGAGCCTGTCGTTTTTGAGCGCGTTTTTAAGCGTCTCGAGGACAAGTTCTCGATGTTCCTCCAGCTGCATATCTATAAAATCTATTATAACGATGCCGCTTATGTTGCGGATGCGCAACTGTCGCGCAATGCATTCCGCCGCAGCCAAATTTGTCCTGAGCACTGTATCCTCTAAATCGTTTGTGCCAACAAATTTGCCCGTATTGACATCGATCACCGTAAGAGCTTCTGTTTTGTCAATGACTATATACGCTCCTCCCGGCATAGTTACCTTATGCTCGCAAAGATGATTTATCTGCGTGGACAGCCCGTAATGGGACATGATATTGCGCTCTCCGCAATATTTTTCTATCTTAGCTTTGCCTATCCTGCCGCGCAAACGTTCTGCGACCATATCGTCGTTTACTATCACTTTGTCCACATCCTCGCAAAACGTATCGCGAAGGGCACGTTCAAACAAACTGGCTTCTTCGAAAATAACACTCTTTTCGGGAGCGCGGATGTAATCGGACTGTACCTTTGCCCATATCCCCAAAAGTTGATCTGCGTCGGTGATTATGTCGTTGTCGCTCGCCTTGTCTGCCGCGGAACGAATGATAAAACCGGTATTCGGAGGACAAATTGATTTGACAAACTGCTCAAGATACTCTCTGCGCTTGTCGTTTTCTATCCTACGCGAAACGCCTATAAAATCGGAATTGGGCAACAGCACCAGATAATATCCCGCAAGCGTTATGTCCGTGGAGAGCCTCGCTCCCTTCTGCCCGAATTGATCCTTGATGACCTGGCACATGATGATGTCGCCGGGTGAGACTGAAACGCTCTTTTTCGGCATCACGCTCTGCAGACGCGATCTGTCCACTCTGGATTCGCCGACATATAAAAAGCCGTTGCGCTCCAGCCCGATATTGACAAAGGCCGCCTTCATGCCGTCGAGCACATTTTCGACTTTTCCCTTATAAATATTTCCCACAATGCCGCCTACGTTTGCCTGCTCGATGGAAAAATCTATCATCTCGCCGTCTTCTACAAGCGCTGCGCGCGTGCAATATGGAGTGTAATCCAAAATGAGTTGCTTCATTTTACTTCCCGTAATTCATCAAAAACACAGTGCGGCCGCGCCAATTATTCCCGCGTCGTTTCTAAGCGTTGCGGCGACCACATCTATTTTCGGATTATATTCGCTTCCGTAAACATTTTTTTGAACATAACTTCTTAAAGGCGCGATGACGGCTTCGCCCTCATTGGACACTCCGCCGCCTATGATAATGACTTCGGGATAAAAGATATTTGCCAAACTCACAAGCCCTGCGCCCACATATTTCAAATATCGCTTTATTGTCAAAACAGCGACTTTATCGCCCATTTTGGCTGCGTTAAAGGCGGTCTTTCCGTCAATGCCGTCGGATTTCGCCATTTTTGCCATAAGGCTCTCCGGGTGTTTTTCGCACGCCTCGCCGACCTGTTTCATCAATGCGGTCGCAGACGCGTATGCCTCAAAATGCCCTCTCTTGCCGCAACCGCATTTACGGCCGCCGATGTTGAGCTGTATATGTCCTCCCTCAGCGCCAGCGGATCTGTTGCCCGTCAACAATTTGCCGTCCGCTATTATACCTGTGCCGACGCCTGTGCCCAAAGTGACCATGACAGTATTTTTTGCTCCTCGTCCTGCGCCGAAAAGGGTTTCCGCAAGCGCGGCGCAGTTGGCGTCGTTTGACACTTTGACGTTTTTTATACCCGTCATATCGGCCATAAGCTCCGCCATAGGAGTATTGCGGAAATTCAAATTGCACGAGTATCGCACGATACCTTCGGCGTCGTACACGGAGCCCGGACAACCTATCCCTATGCCGCATACTTCGAAGCGAGAAACGCCGCTCTCTTCAAGCAATGCGTCGATCAACTTCGCAATGTCTTTCACAATTGCCTTATCATGCTTATCGGGCTCGCAAACAACGGTTTTTTTTGTCGAAATAACCCCGTTTTCATTTACAATGCCGCCTTTTATACTCATTCCGCCGATATCAATGCCAACGTAATTCATAGCGCCTCTACGGACGTGCCGTCAATATTATTCGTAATAATGTATTTTAGTAGATTAAAAAGAAAAAGTCAATATTTTAAAGTTTTTTATCTCTTTTTATGGATGTACTATCTACAATAGCGGAGGATAATTTCTTTTTCAATGCGATTTTTTTAAGTTCGTCCTCGTCAACCGTCATGAGCGTTGCGCCGTTTTCGTCCACAATATCGAATGTTGTAAGACTTGTAGGGCTGACGTGATGATACAATCTGACCAGCGGAGCACGCGCTGAGATCGCCACTCTCTTTTTTTCTATGCCTAAAGCATAATTTTTGCTTGACCTGTCAAGCACGCTCATATACGCCTCTTCCCTTGTGCCGAATGACGCTCCGTAAAACAGAAATACGGCGATAATTCCCAGGCTGAAATTGATTTTGAAAAATGCGGAAGCAATAAACAGTCCCATGAAAATTATGCTGCATACGATCCCCGCTATCTGAAGTCCTTTGATTGTTTTCAACCTGTTTTTGCTAAGCCCCAAAACTATTCGAGAGCCGTCCAAAGGATATATCGGAAGCAGGTTGAATACGCCGAGCGAAACGTTCGCATAAAAAAACGGCGATGTGACGGCATAGCTTGCCGGCGCGATCCACCATAACCCCATAAGCAGCAGCACAAGCGCCAAATTGCACAACGGACCCGCAAGCCCTACAAGCACAGACGACGCTCTGTCCATATTCTCTTCAAGGCTCATCATCGCGCCGAACGGCAAAAGCACAAGGCGTTTGACTATAAATCCGCGCGCTCCAGCGACAAGCGCGTGCGCAAGTTCATGCAAAATAAGCGCGGCGAAGGTCCAAACAAAAGTTATTGCTTGCCCGAATAACGTCGCTATCAGGGCAAACGCAAAAAACAGTGGGTGAACCTTTATTTGCATATTGCTAAACTGCCTGTTTTGTCAAATAGCGGTAATCATACTCGCAACCGTTTTCAACGCGTCGACAGCCGCTGTGGCCTTAAATAAGTTGGCAAACAAAAATCCGAGCGACACAAATACGCCGATCGCAACGGGTATTACAACCATATCAAGCCAATCGAAGCCGCGCTTTATGCGACGCTTTTTCGAAACTTGATTTTCCACAAACACATTTTCAGATACTTCGACGTCAAGCTTTTTGGTCTCGTCATATTCCATAATGTCACCTCGCATATAGCCTATGCCGTTCCATGA
>CANREO010000100.1 GCA_947629635.1 uncultured Clostridia bacterium | reverse complement strand
GCTGTCCGATGTACGCGTAGCAACGGCCGATAAGCTTGAAAAAAATATTATCAAAGAACTTGGCGAATTGTCCATGGGAGGCTCTTCTTTCAAGGTGGACATACAAACAGATCTCAGCTCCGACAGCATAAGCGAAAATGGCGGAGACAGAGTGGAATTTCTTATATCTCCAAACGTCGGCGAGCCACTTAAACCTCTGGCAAAAATAATATCGGGCGGCGAGATGTCCAGATTTATGTTAGCCTTGAAAAATATTCTTGCCGGGATCGACGGCATAGGCACAATGGTCTTTGACGAGATAGACACCGGCATTTCCGGCAATGTATCCGCGGTCGTGTCGCAAAAGCTGTGCAATATTTCGCGCACGCGCCAAGTGATAGCGGTCACGCATATGCCCGGTCTTGCCGCAATGGCAGACAATCACTATCTGATATCAAAATCCGAGCAAGGGGGCAAAACGCTGACTCATGTCGAATTGCTTGAAGACGATACGGACGAAGTTGCAAGACTTATAGGCGGCAATACATACAGCGCATACGCTGTGCCGCATGCTAAAGAAATGAAGGCTTGGGCGCAAAATTATAAAGACGGTTTGAAACAAAAAATTTAGAAAGGCAACGGCTCTTGCGCCGTTGCCTTTCATAACGAGTTAGTCTATAAGCCGAGTTCTGTGTTCGGTGACCATCTATCTAGGCGGTATATTGCTATATCGCTCAAGCGATATGGGGAGCTTGTGGGCCACATTTTATGCTCCTTATCTTGCATCGAGTGGGGTTTACATCGCGCATTGTCGCCAAATTGCGGGTGAGCTCTTACCTCGCCTTTCCATCCTTACCCTTTTGGGGCGGTATTTTTCTGTTGCACTATCCTTGAAGTCGCCTTCACCGGTAGTTGGCCGGCACTCTTGCCCTGAGATGCTCGGACTTTCCTCAATATTTCATGCGGCCACCCGGCTAACTCGCCCTTATATTTAATCACAATATCAAGAAAAATGCAACTTGAATTTGCAAAGCTTGAAAATTATACGCGCAAATTGTCAATAAAAATATTATGGAATACGCAATAAGTCTGACTATAGTGATTTTTTTTGCTGCGCTCTATGCTATTAATACGCCAAAACTTAAAATAAAATACTATGATCCGATCGATGACGCGGATTATAAAAGGGAGGCGGAAGCATATGTCCAAAACTTACTCGAGCCTAAAAGTACGGGCAAAGTCCGTGCAAAAAAATATATATATCGCATAAAATTTATCGCATTTTGTCTCAAATCAAAAAAGTATGACGGTATTTTTGACGACCTATTGAGCAAATTAAAGACGCTGAAAACTTTACTGGAATATAAATATGACGAGTTGACGAATTTGCCGTCCGTAAACGGCGATCCCAGAGCGGTGTTGCTTGCCGGGTTTATTTTAGGGCATAATCGCTTTCGTTTCGACAAAAACAGAGTAGATATAGCTATGGAGGCGCACAACAGACTAAAGACGCTGTGTTTTTCGGAGATCGAAAACATGAACGGTAGTTTTTGCTACGTGTTATTAGAGGCGCTTTGCGGAACTTTAATGAAGGCTATGACGCTTGCAAAGGTATATAAACTTGTCAACAAATATGTCATATCGCCGTATTCCATATCAAAAAGGTGGGAAAAACTCGCAAAATCGCCGCTGTTTTTGAGTCTTTGCGCGCTCAAAGTGGGATATAAGGCGGATTTTTATAAAAAAACGCTCGATGAAGTATTGGAAAATCTGAACACGGAAATCGAAAACGTATCCGTTTCGTTTGGCGAAGCTAGAAGTTTCGATTTTTCGTCTTATTATACGCCTCTTGAAATTTTGGACAAGTATGACGTTTTTCATCTTGCCGACGCAGTATGCAAAAAAAATTTTCTCAATGCCGTTGCCAACATAAGCGATAGGGAAAATTTAGATGAATTTATGCTTACAATCAGGCTTGATAAGTATATGCACAGCGCATCGGGCGGGCATATGGCAGTGAAGAGACTGGAAATTTTGGGATATAGACTTTGTATGATACATCAAAAAAAAGATATATCCATGCTTGCTGCGGCGCTTTCGTCTCGTAATCTTATGCAGATGTTTTTCGGGAGTAAAAATCGTAAAATCAACAGCAAAAGTATTTCAAAAGTAATTGATTTTGAGAATACTTTTGAACCGATATACAAGTTTAATACTTTGGATTTCGGTATTTCTACCGTGGGCGACAGGCTTAGACTTTCTCCGCATTTGCCGAGTACAGTGACAAAAGCCACTGCAGTATTTACTTATAACGGGATCGAAAATACTCTCTGCATAGTACGTGGCGACGATAGAAAGTTATATTTGGGAGATATGGAGCTTGTTGGTACGGATGAGATACATTTGGGAGGTTTGCCTCTCAAGATAACCGTAATGGTGCCGTACGAAAATAAATCGTAAGATAATTCATTTTTAAAACTGTTCCCGACGATTTTCTATGCAAATTTTACCTCTTTTGTTGACTTATGCGCGCAATATTGTTATTCTTAAAAAGTTATATGTACAACGTGCGTGCGTACGTCCGCATGCATGATCGGAGAAAACTATGCGAACAAAATTGAATGACATCAAAAATGCGGCAATAGGCGAGATAGCGGAAGCCAAAACATCCGTCGAATTGAACGACATCAGGGTGAAGTATCTGGGAAAAAGCGGCGAAATTTCGTTGATTATGCGTGACATGGCCAAACTTCCCAAAGAGGAAAGACCGGCGTTCGGTAAACTTGTAAACGAACTTCGCGAAGTTGTAGAAGCGACGCTCGGCGAAAAAACGGCGCAAATTGCCGAAAAGGAAAAATTTGCTCGTCTCAAAGCGGAGGAGATCGACATTACGTTGCCTTCCGATGTACGACCGCTCGGCACATTGCATCCTCTTACAAAAGTGCGCAGAGAGCTTATCGACATCTTTTTGGGTATGGGATTCAGCGTCGACGAAGGCCCGGAGATAGAAAGCGATCTTTTCAATTTTCAACTTTTGAATATTCCTAAAGATCACCCTTCGCGAGATATGCAGGATACATTTTACGTCAACGAAAACATCGTGTTGCGCACGCAGACCTCTGCCATGCAAGCTCGCATTATGACCACCCAAAAGCCGCCGATACGCGTCGTCATACCGGGCAAGGTTTACAGAAGCGACGACGACGCGTCTCACAGCCCCATATTCAATCAATTCGAGGGTTTGGCGATAGACCGTCACATAACCATGGGAGATCTGCAAGGTTGCTTGCAAACGTTTGCTCAAAAGATTTTTTCAAAAGATACGAAGGTCAGATTGCGCCCGTCGTATTTCCCGTTTACCGAGCCGTCGGTTGAGGTGGACGTCACTTGCGCCATGTGTCACGGCAAAGGTTGCAGGGTATGCAAAGGCACCGGCTGGGTGGAAATACTCGGCGCCGGCATAGTCAATCCCGCGGTGCTGGAAATGTGCGGTATAGACAGCAATGAATACAGCGGCTTTGCGTTCGGCTTCGGCATAGATCGTATCGCAATGATAAAATACGGCATACCCAACATCAAGCTGTTGTATGAAAACGACGTGCGCTTCCTTGCGCAATTCAATTGAGGAGGTAAAGAAATGCTTGCTCCTATTTCGTGGATCAAAGATTATGTCAATATAAACGTTTCGCCCGAGCAACTCGCTAAAAAGCTTGTCGCGATAGGCTTCGAGGTCGAAGAAATCATATATCAAAACAGACAAGTAAAAGGAGTGGTCGTCGGCAAGATAGTCGGAGTTG
>CANREO010000099.1 GCA_947629635.1 uncultured Clostridia bacterium | reverse complement strand
CGCCGTAGAACGTTTGAAACCGTCCTTGATCGCAGTAGGAATGGGTTTTGAGGTGTGACGATATTCGTCCTTGATCCTTTCAAATATGACGACGTTCGCGTCGACTGCCATACCTATGGAAAGAAGGATACCTGCGATGCCCGGCAATGTCAATTGCACCCACGGCAACACCGCGCAGAACCAAATCAGCAATACTACATAAACGCAGAGCGCAAGGTCTGCGGCAATGCCGAGGCCTCTGTATGCAATGATGAGGAAAATGAATATGAGCGCCACGCCGACGATGCCCGCGATCAGAGCAACGCGCACAGCATTTTCGCCCAAAACCGGCGAGATATTGCGGATCTCCGTTTGCTTAAGCGTCACGCCGAAGGTACCGGCTTGCAACTGAGTCGCAAATTCATACGCTTGGTTGTAAGTATATCCGCTGTCGCTTGAAATGATCGCCTGCCCGTTTGAAATCACGCTTTGTATCCTGACGGAAGTGTATCTCTCGCCGTCGACGTAGATGTAAATGTCCTTGCCTTCGTACTCAGTTGTCACTTCGGCAAATTTTTGCGTGCCGGCGTCGTTGAATTTGAGCGCTACGCAGAATTGACCGTTTTGGTCGGTTGAAACGTAAGCTGATTCGAGATGCTTGCGGCCGTCGATAAGCGGCTCGCCGCCCGCCTCGTCCTCGCCGAAAAATTCGAGTTTGGCCGGCCTACCCACAAGTTCGAGCACTCTCTCGGGGTCGTCGATATCGGGCACTTCGACCGTGATGGTAGTGTTGCCTCTGCTATTTGTGCCTTCGACAACCGTTGCCTCGGTATAACCCTTGCTGACAAGCAGCCCCTGTAAAGAGTCGATCGTGCCCCTGACGCGCGCGTCCATGTCGCCGCCGAGGTCATCCTGTTGCACCTCATAAACAGCCGATATGCCGCCCGACATGTCCAGACCGAGCTTTATAGTCCTGGCGTATCCGGTATAGTCATAAACCGTTTTGCCTATCTGGAATGTGGGCAATACGGCAAAAACCGCCATCAAGATGATGAATACACCTATAAAGGCCAGAAGCAATATTGATTTCTTTCTGTTCACAGGTTAAGAACCTCCATATAGTAAAACATAGATATTATACCTGTATTAATTTGCTTAGTCAACAAAAATGTACAAAGAATAAACAAATTTAATTGCCTTTTGCATATTAAAAACCCGAGCCTCATATGCTTTCGTATGGAAAAGTCTGTCAATCTTAAGGGCAATATAGCTGACATTTTGAGAGCGGTGCTTTTTTCCACCCTCATTTCACTCGGATTGGTGCTTATATTTGCGTTGATCATCAAATTTGCGTCTTTGCCGTCAAACGTCATACTTCCCGTCAACATCGCAATAAAAATCGTTTCCGTTTTTATAGGAATTTTGCTGGGATTCAAAAACGCCGAAAACGGACTATTGAAAGGCGCCGTGAGCGGCCTCGTCTATATGCTGTTCACCTTCTTCATATTTGCGGCTCTAAGCGGCTTCAAAGATGTAAAATTCAGCTGGATCGACCTGATTACATTGCCGATTGCGGGCGCGATCTCGGGCATTATAGCCGTCAATATAAGGGCAAGGAGAGCACGCTGAAATTATCCGATCTATAAAAAAATCCCGAGGTTTCCCCCGGAAAGAAAAAGCCGCTGTACTGCGGCTTTTTGCTTGCGAATTATTTTTTCTTCTTTTTTGTTTCGGGTTTTGCCGCTTCCTCCTCGATCGGCGCTTCTGCCTGCTCGGGTTGTTGCTCATCGGCAGCTAGCTCGTCTTCGGGTTGTGCGTCTTTTGCGGGCTCGTCCGTAATTTCTTCAAAAGGCTCTTCTACGCGAGTTTCCTCGGCAGCCTCATCAGGCGCCACTACCGCCGTAGGTTGTTCTTCGACCGGAGCTTCGGCCTCCTGCGGCTCCTCATTGACGGGGGCCGGAGTGGCAGCGACTGCCTCCAACACATATCCGACCGCTTTCTTGTCTATGACTATGAGAGTAGGATTGCTCACCGTGCCGACGTTGATGACCAAAGTATTGTCCGCGGTGTTTACTTGCGTGATCTTGCCGACTATTCCGCCGACAGTCATAAGTTTTGTACCGACATTGAGGCTGTCCATCATCTTCTGCTGCTCCTTCTGCCTCTTCCTTTGGGGGATAATTGTCATTACGATCATGAGAACTATGACAACGCCGATGATCACCCACATTATCCAGCTCCTGTTGCTGCCGCCCGTTGCGGCGGCCTCTTCCGCCAATAAATAATTAAACATACAAACTCCTTGTATCACAAATTATTTCCAAAATTTGCGAATTTTATTTACCGATTAATCATACACGAATAAGTGCATATTTGCAAGCGATTTTTTATGGGCGACAAAAATTAAGCAATTGTAAGTCAACGGAGCGCGATCGAAGACACGATATCGGCTCAACCGACATATTGCGCCATGAACTCACGCCTGAAACTGTCGTATCTGTCCTCCAGTATCGCTTGTCTTATTTGAGCGACCAGCCTCTCGAGGAAACGTATATTATGCACGGAAAGCAATCTGCCGCCCATGATCTCGTCGGCTTTGATGAGATGACGGATATACGCCCTTGTATAATTTTTGCATGCATAGCAGTCGCATTCGGCGTCTATGGGCGTAAAATCTTCGGCATACGGCGCGTTTCGAACGGTAAGGAAGCCTTCTTTTACCATAGCAGTGCCGTTGCGCGCTATGCGAGTGGGCAAGACGCAGTCAAACATATCGACGCCTCTCGCTACACCCTCAACTATGTAATCGGCAGTGCCCACGCCCATAAGATAATGAGGCTGATTTTTTGGCAAAATAGGTTGAAGAACATCCAACATCTCGTACATCGTTTCGGGCGGTTCGCCTACGCTCAAGCCGCCGATAGCGACGCCGCATTTACAGTACGGAAGCGTACGCTCCGCGCTTTCGCGACGCAAATCCTCAAAGATATTGCCTTGGACGATGGGAAACAGCGTCTGATGCGGTTTTAATTGATATTTCGAGCATCTATCCAACCATTTTAACGTTCTTTCCATAGCTTGACGCGCTCTTTCTCGGTCAATATCAGGCGAAGTGCACTCGTCGAACGCCATAACTATATCAGAACCGAGCGCTCTTTGCACCTCCATGGATCTTTCCGGAGAAAAGAAGTGTCTGCTGCCGTCTATGAAACTGTTGAATTCCACCCCTTCGTCGCTTACCTTTCTCAGCGAAGAGAGCGAAAATACCTGAAATCCGCCGCTGTCTGTGAGAATGGCGCCGTCCCAATTCATAAATTTGTGCAACCCACCGGCACGCTCTATGAGTTCATGCCCCGGCCGCAAATACAGATGGTATGTATTGGACAACAAAATTTGCGCTCCCGTCGCCTTGACCTCTTCAGGCGCAAGTCCTTTGACTGTAGCTTTGGTGCCGACGGGCATAAAGCATGGCGTGTCTATAACGCCGTGCTCGGTGTAGAGCTTTCCCACTCTGGCGCCTGTGGTTTTGTCCTCGTGAATAAGTTCGAATCTCATTTTTCTCCTCATGCCGACTGTTCGGCAACTCGTATTTCGATCGATAATCTATGCGTATATATTTGAAGTTCGACGCTATATGCCTTTCATACGCTCTTCGCCCTCTTGCAAGCGCGCCAAAGATATGCAACGCTTACAAGAAGAGGCAGGCGTCACCGAAAGAAAAAAATCTATACTCCTTCTCCACTGCCTCCCTGTACACTCTCAAAGTCTCCTCACGACCGACAAAGGCGGAAACCAACATGATGAG
>CANREO010000098.1 GCA_947629635.1 uncultured Clostridia bacterium | reverse complement strand
GCTTTGGAAAGGAGCTTTTTTCCGTCACATAGGAAGAAAATATGATTAGGTTTTTCAAAAGCATCAACAGACTTTCCAAAGCCATACAGCCCTCCAGGTTGTATATTTTATGCTTTATCGCCGCAAAATTGACAAGTTTCGACAATAAATATCGCTCAAAACGGAAAAAGTTTCTTGACAGTTTCGAGTTTCGGGATTATAATCTCACAGGCGCGAAAGGCTATTGATATAAGGCTTCGCATGGAGGAAAGGATGAAAAAATTCGATATTTGTATCGTCGGCGCAGGCCCTGCCGGAATATTTACGGCAATAGAGTTGTTGAGAAACGGTTATAAGGGCAGTATGTGCATCATCGAAAAGGGGCAGCCCATCGAGAGGCGTGCTTGCCCTAAAACAAAGGGCGGCGAATGCAGAAATTGCAAGCCATATTGCCATATCACCACCGGTTTTTCGGGCGCAGGCGCGTTTTCGGACGGCAAACTTTCGCTTTCATGCGAGGTGGGAGGAGAACTGCCTCAACTCATCGGCGCGGATTTGGCGCAGGAGCTTATCGACTATACCGACAATATATATCTTGAATTCGGAGCGGACGAACACATCGAGGGCATAGGCAATGAGGATAAAGTTAAGGAGATAAGAAAAAAGGCCATAAAAGCTGGTCTGAAGCTTGTGGATTGTCCCATTCGTCATCTCGGCACCGAAAAGGCGCAGGAACTGTATCTTGCAATAGAAACTTATCTCAAGAACAACGGCGTGGAACTCATATTCGGTAGACAATGCGACAATATCATCTTAAGCGGCGACGTTTGCATGGGCGTGTATATCGAGGATGCAAAGGGCGCAAATAAAGAGGAAATCCTTGCCGACAGAACGATTATCGCTACCGGACGCCGAGGCGCCGAGTGGCTGGAAAAAATGTGTGCGGAGCACAATATCGCCCATGCACCCGGAGTAGTGGATATCGGAGTCAGAGTCGAAGTGCGCAACGAAATAATGGAAGAGATAAACGACGTGCTTTACGAAAGCAAACTTATAGGCTATCCCGAACCATTTAAAAATAAAGTGCGTATTTTCTGCCAAAATCCCGGAGGATTCGTGTCGCAGGAAAACTACGACAACGATCTGGCTGTCGTAAACGGGCACAGTTATAAGGAAAAAAAGAGCAACAATACCAATCTTGCGATTTTGTGTTCGCACTCTTTTACGGAACCGTTCAGACAACCGATAGAATATGCGCAGAAGGTCGGCGAACTGACAAATATGCTGGGCGCGGGAAAAATATTGGTGCAACGCTACGGTGATATATTGAGCGGTAAGCGCACTTGGCAGCGCGAGCTTAGTTATTCCAACGTCCGTCCGACTCTTAAGGACGCCGTTGCCGGGGATATAACGGCCGCAATGCCTTACAGAGCCATGTTGAATATCATCAACTTCATCCAGGCTGTAGATAATGTGGTGCCCGGATTTGCCGGCTATGAAACTCTGCTGTACAGTCCCGAACTGAAATTCTACAGCAACAAGATAAAGATGGATGCGCAGCTTAATACCTCCATCAAAGGGTTGCATTGTCTCGGAGACAGCAGCGGTTGGACTAGGGGACTTATGATGGCGTCCGTGATGGGCGTTCATATGGCGAGAAATATTTTAAGCGATAACAAATAACATCGCCCCAACTGAATTCAGATTTCAATACCTCGCTCAGCCGCGAGGTATTTACATTTATTTACTTGAAATATTTTTGTCTGTTGACAGATGCTAAGTATATGCAAACGAAGACGGTTTTGAGATTGAGGTCAACAAAATACAAGGGCGGTGCAATCATAGCATTGCTCTGTATTTTTCTTATTTTTTGTTTGCAAACTATTATAATTAACAACGATTTTAATAATACATTATCGCAAAATAGTGCGTTTGACGGCGCCATTCGCTCGGATTTTGGTATTTTTAAGAGCGCGGTCCCCAACAGCATACAGACGTCGTACGTGCATATCGGCGGTACTCCCATAGGCATAGCTATCGCGACGGACGGGCTTATAGTGAGCGGTATTGGCGGTGTTTATACCGAACGCGGCGAGGTTTATCCGACTCTCGAAAGCGATATACGCGTCGGAGACATTATAACGGAAGTCGACGGCGTCAAAGTGAGTTCGATATATCAATTCAAAACGCTTACCGAAGACAAAGAGAGAGTTACGCTTAGAGTCAAGCGAAACGGTATGACGTTTAACTCTGTAATCATGACGGCGCTCGACAGCATATCGGGCAAACATAGATTGGGTATAGAACTTAAAGAGGATATCGGCGGCGTTGGCACTCTGACGTTTGTGACAGACAATCGAAAATTTGCGGCCCTCGGACATTATATATCCGATATCGAGACGGGGCTTGACGATGAGCTTGACAGAGGCAATATTTATGCGGCTGAAGTTGAAGGAGTAATAAAAGGCCAAGCCGGTAAAGCCGGAGGACTGCTCGCGGAGGTCAACAGGCTCTCTAAGCCGATAGGCAGCATACGTAGCAATACGCAGATCGGTTTATACGGAGATTATTCGGGCAAAATAGACAGCGAACTGTATCGGATCGCTTTAAAGGGCGAGGCAAAAATGGGCGCGGCGCAGGTATATACGACCATTGAGGGCAGTATTCCGCAATTTTATGATATAGATATCGTCAAGGTCGTATCGCAGACCGAGCCCGGCGAGAAAGGCATGGTGATAGCCGTAAGAGACAAAAGACTGCTTAACAAGACGGGCGGAATAGTTCAGGGCATGAGCGGCAGTCCCATTGTGCAAAACGGAATGCTGATAGGCGCCGTCACGCATGTATTCATTCAAGATCCCACTCGCGGATATGCCGTGCATAGCAGATTTATGTATGATTTTGCCGAGGGATACTCGCAACAAAGAGAGGCGGCATAATCACTCCGAACGAAATCGACATAGTATAAAGTAGATCGTTTCGCAGTTTTATAAGGCGTTATGCCAAATTTGTGCTTGTAAAACTGCGTGCGTATATATAAGGTGCGGAGCAAAAGCTCCGCACCGCACATTTTAGCGTATTTCCGTGATCGATATTATTCACTAAACATCGGATATATTCAATTTGCGCTTTGAATAAGCCGCTCTAATGCCGTCAAGACAAATTGTTTATTTGTCGGCTTACCTTTGTTTTCGTCCAACGTTTCGCCGAATTCTCGATACAATACATTGACATCGCCTCGCAACCATGCGGAAGAAATCGCGTTTTGAATGTCCTTCTCTATGCTTGCCGCGTCGATGTCGAACTCTTTCATGAGCGTTACGTACCCCTTGTATTTAAGAGGTAAAATCTCCTCGCCGCATAGGGCGAGTCCCAGCAGACGGCTGAGCAAATGATAGCCTTTGAGGTTGGGCTGAAAGCCCAAACCGAGCAGATATGTTTTAATTTTCAGTTGATTTTGTGGCACTACTGAAGAATAGCACAACTTTTGAAAATGATGTTGGCTTATTTGCTTGCTCTTTGAGGAATTTTGCTCCATTTTGTCATATAAATATGCTCTTGCGCGTACTGTTTTGTATGTCATCATACCGTGCAAGGGCGGCAATGTCTTCGCTTGCCGACTATTTTGTGAGAAACAAAAAAGTGATAATAAGCGCGCTGGTCATATTTGCTTTGGGCATCGTGTTCGGCGTGATTTTTGCTTTGCGCGCCGTGGGAGGCGAGTTCGAGGCCGTGGCCAGAGTGGATACGGAATTGGCAAGCGCAAAGGCATTTTTTATTGCCGTTTCAGGAGTGTGTTTAGGTTATGCGATCGTGCTGGTGTCGGGAATAAACAATAAGACGGTTGTTCTAATTTGCATACCATTTGCC
>CANREO010000097.1 GCA_947629635.1 uncultured Clostridia bacterium | reverse complement strand
TTTTTCCGCTTCCTCCGCGGACATATAGAAATCACGGTCGGTATCTATCTCGATCTTGGACAATTCCTGCCCTGTATTAGACGCCAAAATTTCGTTCAAGCGCTTTTTGGTTTTCAGAATTTCGCTGGCATGAATCGCAATATCGCTTGCCTGTCCCTGTACGCCGCCAAGCGGTTGATGTATCATGACCTGAGCGTTGGGCAGAGCATATCTTTTGCCCTTCGTCCCCGATGACAGCAAAAACGCGCCCATGGATGCCGCCATACCTATACAAATAGTGGACACGTCACACTTAATATAATTCATTGTGTCGTATATGGCAAATCCCGCCGTAACAGAGCCGCCGGGGCTGTTGATATACAGGCTGATGTCTTTTGTTGAGTCCTTGCCTTCGAGGTATATCAGTTGCGCTACCACGAGGTCCGCCACCGTGTCGTCTATTTCACCCGTGAGAAAGATTATTCTGTCCTCCAAAAGGCGCGAATATATGTCATAAGAGCGCTCGCCTCTGCCCGTCTGCTCTATGACCATAGGGATAAGTTGATTTTTTATGCTCATGTTGCCTCCAAACCGATATAATGGCAGTTATTTTATTTTACACAAAGAGAGCTGCAATTATTCTGCCGTCTCTTTCTTTTCGGCTTTTTTTGCCGCCGCTTTTTTGGGAGCAGCCTGCGGCTTTTCCTCACCGTCTGCAGAAGTTACGTCCGATTTCTTTGCGGTCGGCTTCTTTGCCGCCTTATTGCTTTCCTTGAGCAAAGTCATAAGCTTTTCGGACAAAATAGAGTTGACTATGTAATTCATTTGCTCGCGGCGTATCGTCTTCCTGAATTCGTCGACGGTCTGCGCGCCCTCTTCGGCGAGTTGCTCGATTTTGGCGTCTATCTCCTTGTCCTCTATTTGAAGGTTTTCCGCCTTGACAATCGCTTCCATAACGAGACGGACTTTCAAAGTTTTTTCCGCTTGTTCTTTATAATCGTCGGCAAGTTTATCCCTGGTGAGGTTGGAATACTTGAGATAATCGTCAAGTTTAAGTCCTTGATATTGCAGACGATATTCAAAATCTTTAACCATATCTTCCGCTTCCTGCTTTATCATGGCTTCGGGAATATCGATCTCGGCATTTTCGACGACCTTTTCTACGATCTTGTCCTCCAGATCTCGCTCCGCTCTCTCTTCCGCTTCCTTTGTAAGTTGTTCTTTGACGGATGCTTTGTATTCGTCAACGGTATTCAGGTTCTCCGAAATTTCTTTAACGAACTCGTCGTCGAGTTTGGGAAGCTCTTTATACTTCACCGAATGAACCGTGCAAGTAAACACAGCCTCTTTGCCAGCCAAATGTTCCGCGCCGTAATCGGTGGGGAAAGTAACCTTTACATCCCTGACGTCGTCTTTGTTTACGCCGACGAGTTGCTCCTCAAAACCGGGAATAAAGGTGCCGGACCCGAGTTGCAAATCAAAGTTTTCACCGCTTCCGCCCTCGAATTTTTCGCCGTCGATCGCACCGGAAAAGTCAATGTTTACGGTGTCGCCCATCTCTGCCGGTCTGTCCACATCAACAAGTCTCGCCTGCTTTTCAAGTTGATTCGCGATATATTCGTCTATATTTTTTGCCGTGACTTTTTCTACTTTCTTTTGGATGGCGAGGTCTTTGTATTGTCCGAGTTTAACTTCGGGTTTGACCGTCATAAGCAATGCAAATTTTACGCCTCCCTCATCGGGAACGTCTACGCCGTCTACGCTGTCAAACGCGACAAAATCGTATTCTCCCGTCTTTTCGAGTTCGTCTATAGCCATATCTATAAGATCGTTCACGGTATCGGAAAAGAAAACCCCGGGACCGTACATGCCCTCGATAACTTTTTTGGGAGCGTGACCCTTTCTGAAACCGGGAATGGCGTATTTGTGTTTTGTCTTGTTGTAAACGCCGAGCACCGCCTGCTCATAGGCTGCCTTGTCAACCGTGAAGTTGAACTTGATTTGACTCTTTTCGAGTTTTTCGACTGTATAGTTCATGTGTCCTCCGATGCCCGTATGTCATAAGCCGCATAGCAGGGCTATTATTTTATTACAAATTGTAAGGATTATAACATACGACAAGCAAAAAGGCAAGAATTTTTGACGTCAAATTGAGGCAATGTGAGGCGATTCGCTTTCAAAATTGTCAAAGGAGTGGTATATTATACTTATGGGAAGCGATCTTTTTGCGCTGTCCGCTCTTGCAAAAGAACTGGATCGCGAGTTGGCAAGCGGCAGAATAGACAAAATCCAACAACCAGAATCGGATGAATTCAGGTTTACCGTTCGTGCGCAAGGCAAAAATAAATGCCTTGTAGTTTCGTGCAACGCGGGCGCGCCGCGCATACATCTCACTTCCTCAAAGAAAGTCGGGCCGCAAGTCGCTCCGAATATGTGTATGTTGCTAAGAAAGCATCTTGCCGTAGCAACTATAGCCGGCGTAGACGTATTCAACAACGATCGTATCATTTACGTCAAATTCAATGCCAAAACCGAGCTAAAGGACGACGCGACGTATTATTTGTTTGTCGAAATCATGAACAGATATTCCAACATCGTATTTACGGACGGCGATCTCGTCATTTTGGATGCCGTAAAGCATTTGCCGCTCGATATAGCGCGAGAACACGTCGTCATGCGCGGAGTGCACTATTCTCCTGTGATTCAAAAAAAAACAAGCTATCTAACAGACTGTAATGCGATTATAGACGATTTCAAGAGCGGCGATCTTCATAAATATATTTTGGACAACATTTCGGGTTTCAGCGGAGCGACCGTCGGCGAATTACTTCTTCGCGCAGGCATAAACAGCGAAGTCGAAACACTGTCTCCTCGACAGCGCGAATCGCTTAAAAACACCTTGACGGCTTTCGGAAATTTCACCGACGTGTCTCCTTGCATAATAAACGGCGAAGTCTATCCGATTGTCTATTCGAGTCTTGACAGTCAAAATGTAATACCGTACCCCTCGATGAGCGAGGCATACGACGCTCTATACACCGCGTCCGACAGAGAAATACGAAATAAAGCGAGACTTAAAACGCTTGCAACGCAGGCCAAACGCTTAATACAAAAGACACAAAAGAATATCGCGATAGATCTCGAAAGACTTCGCGAATGCGAAGATATGGACAAATATCGCGTCTACGGCGAACTTATTGTAAACAACATCTATTTGATAAACCGCGGAGACGAGCGCTTGAAATGTCTAAATTTTTATGACGGAACGCAAGCGGATATACCATTGGACGCACGCCTCTCCCCGTCAAAAAATTCCGCTGCATACTTTGCGAAATACAACAAGTTGAAACGCACTAAGGCTTTTGTGGAAAAAAAGTTGGAAGAGGACAGAGCGCTTTTGAATTACGCTCTTTCAATAGAAGAAGAGATAGCCTCTCTTCCGTACGACTGCGGCACGGCGGCCATAGAAGAAGAGTTGGCCATGCTCGGAGCCGTCAAGCGTAAGTCCGCCAAGGGGAAAGTCCGCAAGGAATCGCCCGAACCGCCCTACATTTACGAGGTAGACGGATTTTATATTTATAAGGGCAAAAACAATTTGCAAAACGACGAGTTGACTTTTCGGACTGCATCTTCGGACGACGTTTGGTTGCATCTGAAAAACGAACCCGGCGCGCATACGGTCATAATAACCGACGGCAGAGAAGTCCCCGACAAAGTATTGAAAATCGCGTGCGAAATTGCGGCCAGCACAAAATCTGCGCCTTGCGACGTGGATTACACCAAACGTAGCAATGTCAAGCGCAAGCCGGGCGGACATCCGGGGCAAGTCATATATGTCAACTTCAAAACTGCCCTATCCTCGCCTGACGCCCATGAAGAATTTATAATTAAGAAA
>CANREO010000096.1 GCA_947629635.1 uncultured Clostridia bacterium | reverse complement strand
CTCCTTTGCGCCCCAAACTTGAGGGCAAGGGTAGAGCGGATTTGCTTCCTGAAGCGCATGTTCGATCATCTTGGGCAGTTTCGCTTCTTCGATTATCGGATTCCCATCTCGCGACAAGATTTTGGTAGGGATCTCCATAGAGGCGTTTAACTCTTCGATCCAATTTATAAATGCGTTTGCTTTTTCTTCGCGCGTGTTGCCTCCGAGACCGATATGGTCGGCAAGTTTCGCAAGTTTTTTGTGTGCCGCTTTGCCGTATGCTTTTAAGACGTGCGGCAAAATGACTGCATTTGCAAGCCCGTGCGGTACGCCGTATTCGCCGCCCAGAGTGTGAGCTACGGCATGCACATAGCCTACATATGCGCGAGTAAAGGCTTTGCCGGCAAGATATGCGGCTCTTTGCATCTTGTTGCGCGCTTCCAAATCCGCGCCGTCGTCATATGCTTTTTTGAGATTGTCGTTTATAAGAGTGATTGCTTCAAGAGCGTCCTTTTTTGTGCGAGGAGTGTTTTCGCCGCCTATATATGCTTCAACTGCATGAGTGAGAGCGTCCATGCCCGTTGTTGACGTGATATGCTTTGGCAAGGATTTTGTAAGTTCGGGATCCATAACGACGTATCTCGGGATGAGTACGGGATCGTTTATCGGATACTTTTCATGCGTTTCGGGATTGGAAATTACAGCGGCGAGGGTCGCTTCGGAGCCGGTGCCGGAAGTCGTGGGAATTGCAACCAGCGGAGGCAATTTTTTTGCTACCTTCAGCACTCCTTTCATTTTCGGGATGCTTTTCTTCGGACGGGCCACCCTTGCGCCTATACCTTTTGCGCAGTCCATTGCCGAGCCGCCGCCCAGCGCAACGATGACGTCGCAATCGTTGTCTTTGTACATTTTAAGGCCATCTTCTATGTTGTTGATGGTAGGATTGGGCACGACGTCGTGATATACGCAGCCTTTCATGCCCTCCGCCTCGCAAGCGGTGAGGATCGGGTCTGCCATTCCAAGCTTAAACAATCCGCCGTCCGTCACAATAAGTATGCTTTTAAAACCGGATTTTTTCAAAAAAGACGGCAACTCTTTTATGCTGCCCGCACCCGAAAGCGTAGCCTTGTTTTGTCCCCAAGGCAAAAACCACATCGCGCACCACATAATTTTTTGGAAGATGCGACACCCAAGTTTGTAAAATGCGTTCATAATATCCTCTCCGTGGCATTACTGCCGATTTTATATTATTTATTTTAGCATTTACACATATTTTTGTCAATGCGTAGGCGTGTTGTAAACGCTATGTCGGTCGGGACTTCCGAAAAAGTTTTCAAGGCGTCGAAAATTGCATATATCGAAGCAATAAAATTAAAATTTTACTTGCATATTGAATACAAAGATTGTAAAATGATAGCGGATCAAATCGCGGATTCAAATTTGAAAAAACATTTATTTTGGAGGAATAACTATGGCAAATGTAAAAGTCGCTATCAACGGTTTCGGTCGTATAGGTCGTCTGGCATTCAGACAAATGTTCGGCGCGGATGGATATGAGATTGTCGCTATCAACGACCTCACAAGCCCCAAGATGCTTGCTCATCTTTTGAAGTATGATTCGACTCAAGGCAATTACGCAAACGATCATGTCGTCGGCTTCGGCGAAGCAACCGATGCGGAACCGGGGTACATCACCGTTGACGGGAAGAAGATCACCGTTTATGCCAAGGCAAACGCCGCCGAGCTCCCTTGGAAAGAGCTCAAAGTGGACGTCGTGTTGGAGTGCACGGGCTTCTATACATCAAAGGCAAAGGCGCAAGCTCACATTGACGCAGGCGCGCGTAAAGTCGTCATTTCCGCTCCTGCGGGCAACGACCTTCCCACAATCGTTTACAATGTCAATCACAAGACCCTCAAACCTACGGATAATATCATCTCTGCGGCAAGCTGCACTACAAACTGTCTTGCCCCTATGGCTAAAGCCCTCAATGATTATCGTCCCATCATGTCCGGTATCATGACAACCGTCCATGCCTACACGGGCGATCAAATGCCTTTGGATGGGCCTCAAAGAAAGGGCGATCTGCGCAGATCAAGAGCTGCCGCGATCAATATCGTTCCCAACAGCACGGGTGCTGCGAAGGCGATTGGACTTGTCATCCCCGAGCTCAACGGCAAACTCATCGGTTCCGCGCAACGCGTCCCCACTCCTACGGGTTCCACAACTATTCTTGTGGCAGTCGTAAAGGGCGAGGCTACGAAAGAGGGTATCAACGAGGCTATGAAGAATGCTGCAACAGAATCGTTTGCATACAACACCGACGAGATCGTGTCCAGCGATATCATCGGCAGCCGCTACGGCTCGATCTTCGACGCGACTCAAACAATGGTTGCGCCTATGGAGGACGGCAATACGCAGGTGCAAGTTGTCAGCTGGTATGATAACGAAAACAGCTACACCTCTCAGATGGTGAGGACAATCAAATATTTCTCCGAGTTGAGATAAATTTAAATACGAGTTTGACAGGGCGGTGAGAACCGCCCTGTTATTTTTTGTTTATTATATATAAACACAATACGTGTTTTGATATTTTCATTATATTATAAAAGAATCGAGACAAAATTGAAAGTAACAGTAAAAAGGCGAGTAGCAAAAAGAAAAAATTTGCAAACAAACCTATATTGAGATACGAAATACTATTCGTGTACTTATATAATAATACGATAAGTGTTTTACTTTGACAATAAAAAACTCTCGCGATATGGAGAGCTTTTACTGCACGATTATATGGCTCGGCGGATTGTTGCGCATTTTAAAATCCGTATACCCCTATGCGTATTTATGTCTTAAAAGTACAATGGCCGTCTGAATACGCAGCGCTTTTGAAGTGCTATACGTTTGTAGACTATTCTTTGCTATTGCGCATACGCATTTAAATAAATACATTCATTTTTGCGACGCTTCGTAAGCAGCACGCGCAGCTTTTGCAAGTTGGTCGCCACAGGATGTGGAGCGGCGGCCGCAATGTATTCCGCCAATCTTCTTTTCGATTTCTCCGACGGTCATGCCGTCAACAAGCATTGGTATTGCCTTAAGGTTGCCGTCGCATCCGCCGTAAAACTTGACGTTGTACACTCTGTCGCCGTCTAAGTCCAGCGTAATCAGTTGTGAGCATGTGTTTTGAGTTTTGTATTCGAAATGGGTCATAAGTCCGCCTCCGATTTTACCTTTACGTTTTTTATAGAATTCGATCCATTAATATATTATTAGCGAATGATATAATTTTATGGGATTTTGACTTGTTTTATCCATTGCATTTGCAATCTTGTCATCTTTTTACCGTTTGTGACGATATTGTTCGTTTGCGTCCGAAAACCGTATATAACTATAACTTATTTGTGTGATTTGTCAACTGTAATTTTTTATGTTGCGAGGGATCAAATGTGATTATTGCATAAAAATAAATTGTTGAGAACATTAACGAGATATGATATACTTGCGAAGAGGTGGAATATGACAGAAGAAAAATGTTGTTGTTGCAAGGAGCCAACGGGGTCAATCCCGATCAACAGAATTATAGAAAAGGTGGATTCGCTTGCCGCCGTCAACGACAGAGACGGCATAGAACGCGTGCTTTCATATTGGGAGGGCGAAGCGCGAGCGTTGAACGATACTCGCGGTCTGCTTGAAATATTGAGCGAGCAAATAGGATTTTTCCGTCGCGACGATGACAGAGAGAGGGGGCTTGCCGCCGTTGACGAAGCGCTCGCTATCCTTGCGCGCGAGGACATAGGCGACAGTGTGTCATATGCGACCGTATATCTCAATTGCGCGACGACGATGAAGGCTTTCGGCAAGGCGAAAGAGGCTATGCCATACTATCTCAAGGCAAAGGACATATATGAGCGTTTGC
>CANREO010000095.1 GCA_947629635.1 uncultured Clostridia bacterium | reverse complement strand
GCGTTCCTCTTCTTGACGACGTCTTATTTCCTCTTGCCTTAGTTGTTCTTGTTGCATGGAAATTTCCTGTTCGCGGCGAAGCATATCTTCTCTTTGACGCTGCTCGAGTGTACGAAGTTTTTCTTCCGCCTGCATTCTGTCCTCTTCGGACTTACGCAACTGTTCGCGCGCAGACTTTAGCTCCTCTTCTTTAATACGCGCTTTTTCGTCGTCTGCAGCGGCTTGTTCGGCAAGAGAATTCGCCTCTTCCTCCGTGATGGGGATGCCATAGCGATTGAGGTATACGGTCTTCTCTATGAGTTTATCTTTATAAACGACCTTTGGTTTTTCTTCACCGTCGCGTTTTGAGTAGGGACGCAATTCCGACGCGTCGAACGGGGTGGGGTTTGTAAAGTCGAATTCGTCGGCAGAAACGAGCTTATCGAGGATAGTCCTCGAATATTCGTACTCGCTTTTCTCTTTTGAAAGCAATTTTTTGCCCTCGGCGGTGAGGGAGTAGTAGCGGCGCTTTCCGCCGCCGGTATCATCCGGATCTCCGTCGTACGAATTGACCAACCCTTGCTTTTCGAGACGCTTGAGTTGATTGTAAAGGGTAGCCTGCTTGAGGGCATATTGGCCTGTGCTTTTGTCCTCGATCTCTTTCAAAATCTCATAGCCGTACTTATCGTTTTTCAACAGGCAACCTAAAATAATGGTCGTCACGTTGCCGCGTATCAAGTCGCTGTTGACTGATGAAATATCCATATTCGCCTCCGATAAGTTTATATTTTAATTTTAGCAAACTATTACATATAAGTCAATATTATATAATAGTTATTGTTAAAATATCTTGTCTAAAGTAGTGCATTTTGTCAATGCAGACGACATTCTGTCGATTTGATCACTCGTTGCCGCGCAATTTAACCACTTGTGCCGCAATTTTTCTGTGATCCTCTTCGATTGCCGCGTAATGTTTCTTTGTGGTGTTGACATCGCGATGACCCAATACATCCGCCACTACATATATGTCTCCCGTAGCTTTATACAAATTTGTGCCGAAAGTACTGCGCAATTTGTGGGGAGAAATCTTTTTGAGAGGAGCTGCCGGAGCGGCATATTTTTTTACCAGATTTTCAACGGCTCTCACTGAAATTCTTCGTATTTGCAGCGAAAGGAACAACGCGTCTTTTTCTATTGTCGTCATCTTTTGACTACGTTCTATAAGCGCTTTGCGTTCTGTTTCTATATAGTTCAATAGAGCAGTCGCCACCTCGTCGCCGAAGTATAATATAGCGCGGTTGCCGCCTTTGCGCGTGACGGTAAATGCGTTCGTCTCGAAATCGACGTCGGAAAGGTTCAAACCTACGCACTCGCTCACACGGATGCCTGTGCCTAAGAGCAAAGTGAGTATGGCGACGTCGCGAACGCGCGTGTTGCGTTGGATCTTGCGCTGATGTTCGGTCATGCCGTCTCCGCTTTCGGCTACGTCCAGCAATCTTTCGACTTCGCGGCTCTCAAGCCTTATTATGTCTTTGTCGTGTTGTTTGGGCATCACAAGCTTAGCCGCGATGTTGGATGGTATGCGATCGTGATTGAAGTAATATTTGAAGAACGTTCTCACAGTGGAGATCTTGCGCGCCTTGCCTTTGTCCGAGTTGGTGTACTCTTTGTTGTCGAAAGTGTAGTAACTCAGATATTCCAGATAAGATTCGAGATTGACAAGCGTAATCTTGTTCAAGTCGTCTACAGTGAAGTCCAAAGCGCTGTCATAATTTTTAAAAGCGCGTACGTTATGAAGTAAAAAATCGAAAAAAATGCGCAGATCGTACGCATAATTAAGTCTTGTGAGCGCAGTCGTCTGCGGCTCTATTCCCACAAAAAATTCCTCGCTGAATTCAGGCAGTTCATCTCTGATTTCTCTGAGACGGCGAGTAATATTTTTATCTCTTTCATTGAAATAATTTGCCATTTTTCCACCTTATATTTTATTTAATAATATAAAGTGTAGCAATCTATGCGTAAAATGTCAACAGTTACTTATTCGTATGCTTGCGTATTGAGTTGAAAAAGGGCGGATAGGCAGTTATTCGCCTATGTCGTTCTTGAACTTTTTCAAGATCTTGTTTTCGATGCGGCTTACTTGCACTTGCGAGACGCCGAGTTCGCGCGCTACTTCGCTTTGAGTCTTATCTCGGAAATATCTGAGTATTATTATTTTTTTCTCGCGATCGGGTAGTGACGCAATACATTCTTTAAGCAGCATTTGGTCCAATTTTTCATCCGGCGAGCCGTCCCCAACTATTTTATCGCCAAGCAAGGCTCCGTCTCCGTCCCCGATCGGATCGGAAAGAGAAAGCAGGTAGTGAGTTGTGTCAAGAGCGAATACTATATCCTGTTGTTCCACTTCGAAATGGGTAGCGAGCTCCTCAACGGTCGGTTCCTCTTGACCGTTCATTTGTCTTTCTTCAATAAATTGAGTGATTTTGGCGGCGAGTGTCTTCGCCCAACGCGAAACTTTTACTGCTCCGTCATCGCGCAAAAATCTTTTTATTTCGCCGCTTATCATGGGCACGGCGTAGGTGGAAAAGCGCACGCCGTAGTTTACGTCGAAATTGCTCATAGCCTTTACAAATCCCATAGCGCCGAGTTGCATAAGGTCGTCGTATTCCAGTCGCCCTTTGAAGCGCTTTACAATGGATTTTATCAGAGGAATATTTTCCGCGATCAATTTTTCTTTTGCGCCGTCATCACCGGATTGAGCAAGTTTTATAAGTTCAACGGTGTCCTCATGGCTCAGCATCCTTTAAACACCTTTTTCATCGTTACCGTCGTGCCCTTATCGGGAGAAGAGGTTATATACATCTCGTCTGTAAAAGTTTCTATTATGGTAAATCCCATTCCGCTACGTTCTTCGTCGGGACGAGTGGTAAAAAACGGTTCGCGCGCTTTGGCTATATCGGGGATGCCGCATCCATAGTCTGTGATAGACACCGTCATGGCGTTTTCGGCGGCGTCTGTTTCGCAACTTATTTCTATGACGCCTACGCTGTCTTTATACGCATGTACGACGCAATTTGTCACAGCTTCGCTTACGGCGGTTTTCAAGTCGTTTATCTCCTCGACTGTGGGCGAGCAGGCAAGTGAAAACGCCGCTACGACGCTGCGTGCAAATGCTTCGTTTTTGCCGTCCGACGGCAGCTTCATCATAAAATAATTGTTCATAAATTCTCCTTATTCCACTATGGGCACAAATGAATATATGCCGCTTGTTCTAAACACTTTGTCTACTTGCGGCGGTACGTTTTTGAGAAGCAGCTCCGCCTTTTTTTGGCGTAGTTTTTTGTATCTGCCAAGCACAAATCCAAGCCCCGTGCTGTCTATAAACGTGACTGACTTCATGTCAAACGTCATGCTTTTTATGCCATGTGAATCTATCAGTTTGTCCACGTCGGGTCTGAGTGTGCGCGCACGATATTCATCTAATTCACCCACCAATTTGACGCAAATATCGCCGCCGTCTATCTTAAAATCCAGATTCATATTGCCTCCTTTGTCAGCATAAATGCTATAGGAATAAACAAAATCGCTAAATTTGTATAAAAACATATTTTCTGAAGTATTTCTGTCAAAAATTTCTCAAAATCTAATGCGAAAATCATTGACAATAGGGCGTTTTTATTGTATATTGTGAAAGTCGTCAACCGTGCGTACTGCGGGGTGTAGCGCAGTTTGGTAGCGCATCTGCTTTGGGAGCAGAGGGTCGGGAGTTCGAATCTCTTCACCCCGACCATGCAAATCCACGCTGACGGCAACAGTTTCATAAGTGATGAAATTTCGGGCCTTTAGCTCAGTTGGTTAGAGCAGTCGGCTCATAACCGATCGGTCCGCGGTTCGAGTCCGTGAAGGCCCACCAAAAATTTCCGCAGCAGCCCATTTTTTCCGCTTATGG
>CANREO010000094.1 GCA_947629635.1 uncultured Clostridia bacterium | reverse complement strand
CTCAAGTGAGCGTCCAATTTCCCGAATTTGTCCTCCCAAAAGTCACCGTGTCTCTTTTTTGCGAAGTGCATGATGACGCACATGAGGCAATAAATAGGCAGCAGTGCCGCCGCAATTGATAACAACGCCTGTCCCATCGGCCATGTGAAGTTGGTATCCAGTCCAAATAACTTGACAAAAAAGTCATAAGGCAGAGGCACTACGTAAACGCAGACGAATATGGCGATCATCAGAATATACGTGACGGCATGCAACCATGTGAACGGCAGGCTGACTTTTGCAAGCAGCAAAAAACCTACGAAAGTAGTAATTATGATAAACATATTGCTTGTCTGTGCGTCGGTCAGATCCGTAAGAAAATATTTATGAGATATGATTATCGCGATCGCACTCAGAAGCACCGTAAGTCCGCCTACGAATGAATTTGCAAGCACTTTGGGCAAAAAATGCCCCTTTACTCTGTCGGTATTGGGTTCGAGAGCAAGTACGATTGACGGCATGCCTATGGTCACGCCTCCCATCAAAGTCAAATTGTTGGGAGTGAATGGCAGAGAATCGGGGACGATCATAAAGAGTATAGCCAAAAGCGTGTTGTATATGGTTTTCATAAGATACAGTGCCGCCGAGCGCTCCAAATTGTTTATTGAGCGTCTGCCCTCTGCTACGACTTGCGGCATGGACGCGAAATTGCTGTCTAATAGTACTAGAGAACTGACGTTTTTAGCCGCGTCGGAACCCGATGCCATAGCGATAGAACAATCCGCGGCCTTAAGCGCCAAAACGTCGTTGACCCCGTCTCCCGTCATGGCGACGGTATGTCCCGCGGCCTTAAGCGCATTTACGAGCAACAGCTTTTGGTCCGGCAATACGCGTCCGAAAATCGTATATTTAGTAGCGGCCTCTCTAACCTCGTCATCGGTTGTGAGAGTCGACATGTCTATTATACTGTCGCAATCCTCGAGCCCGGCGCGGCGCGCTACGGCACGCACGGTTTCGGGATTGTCTCCTGAAATTATTTTTACGGTGACGCCTTCGTCTTTGAAGAAGCGCAACGTGTCGGGGGCTTCCTTTCTTATCACATCGGATATAAACACTAGCGCAGTAGGCACCAGTCTGTCGGGCAGGGAATTGCCTTCGAAGGGGCTGTCCGACATCGCGAGAACCATGACTCTGTAGCCCTGTTCCGCCATTTCGGATGTCGCAGTTTTTATATCGTCGGGCATATCTCGGAAAACGAATTCCGGAGCGCCAAGCACATACGATTTGTCATTAAAGCGTGCGCCGCTCCATTTCCTTTCCGATGAAAACGGAACCGTGAAAGACGCTTCGCAATTAGGTTGAAAATCCGCGACATAATTGCGTATTGCACTTGCAGTTGCGCTTTCGTCTTCAAGAGCGGAGGAAAGATTTTTGAGGATCTGTTTTATCTCGTCTTCATTAAGATCGCACATGGCCCGTATGCCGTGCAGTTCCATTGAGCCAGTTGTGATAGTGCCCGTCTTGTCGAGGCACAGCATATCTACGCGGGCAAGTGTTTCGACGCAATACAGATCTTGCGCCAAAGTTTTGCGCTTTGAAAGTCTGATGACGCTTACGCAAAAAACAGTTGAGGCCAGCGCCACCAACCCGTTTGGTATCATGCCTAAGACAGTGCCTATTGTGGTGAATACATATTGGCGCGCAGTTGTGTCGCCGCCGTTTAATACGCTGCCGGATTGAAGATAATATTTCACCAAAAACAGGGCGACGCCCACGGGAATGATGACAAGTGCCATAACTTTTACGACAAACATGAGCGAACGCCATATCTCGGAGTTGGGCTTTTTGAAATATTTGGCGCCTGAACTGATCTTGGTTGCGAAGTTTTCTGCGCCGACATGTTCCACTTGCGCCTTAGCTTTGCCGGAAACTACGAAGCTGCCCGACATGATCTTGTCGCCCGGACGTTTGAGTATGGCGTCGGGTTCACCTGTTATGAGACTTTCGTTGACCTCTACGGAGCCTTCGGTGATTACTGAATCAGCGCATATCTGACTGCCCGTCTTTAGCACGGTAATATCGTCAAGCACAATATCCTTTACGGCAATATCCGTAGGTTGCGAGTCGCGTATTACCGTAACTTTCGGCGCGGATATCAGCGTAAGTTTGTCTATCGTGCGCTTTGCGCGCAACTCTTGAAAAACGCCTATTGCCGAGTTGAAGATGATGAGTATCAAAAAGCCGAAATTGCCTATTGCGCTTAAAAAGCTCTCCTTCCAATCCACGACGAAACAGAGTATGATCGCAAGGGTAACAAATACGAAATTGAAAAAAGTCAAGATGTTTTCGCGCAAAATTTGCGAAACGCTTTTGGTTTTGACATCCATGTCGCCGTTTACCTTTCCCTCGGAGATCCTTTTTTTGACCTCCTCGGAGTTTAGGCCGCGTTCATTGTCAGTGACGTATGCTTCCGCGGCGGCGTTTTGAACGTCTAATATGTCGTCATGTTCCATATTACCCTCATTTTGTCAAAGTAATTTATAATTATATATTAAATAAAGTTTAACATATACCTAAAAAATAAGCAATATTTTTAATCGGCTTTCACGAATAAGTGCCGATTGCATCACATAAAATTTGCATATGAAAAGAAAAATTTTACTTTGCGTGATTGCAACTGTGCTATTGATTTGCGCTTTCGGCGTGCTGACCGCGTGCAATGCGATAAAAAATGAAGAGCCGAAATCGAATGTATCGAGAGAAACGGCCTCGTACTTTGCAGGGGAGAGCGAAGAGTTTGCCGTATCTATAGAGAGCGGTCGGCGCGAGAAGAATTTCATTGCCGACGGAAAGGCAACGGACGTTTCGGATTTTACTCAGATCACAGTGACTCCGCTGAAGAGCAACGAGTTCGAATGCGTCGAATTTGTAATTTCCGGCGAAAATGACTCGCTGACGGGGAAAATTGAGAAATCCGATTTCGGCGAATACACGACTTCGATCGAGTTGAATTTCGAGCCTAAGACCGTGACGGTTGCGGCGGGGGACAGAACATGCGAGATAGACCTCGCGAACATACTGGCCGATTCGCTCAGCTCTTCCGACGCAGTCAACATTGCCAAAGAGGAATTTAAGGACAGGCTGAGCGACGGCGACGAGAGGGAAATATATGTCAAACTCATTACGGGCGATAGGACCACTTACTATTACTACGTGTCATTTATAGGCGAGGGCGTGGATTATTATGCTATGCTCATCGATCCCAAGACGGGAGATGTGATCACCAAAAAATAGGGCGCTAAGGTCGGTGTAGTTTTAGAAGCGAATATAAAAGTATAAAAATGCGCTCCCCGTTTTGGGGAGCGCTTCTCGTAGAGTCAAATCAGTTGAAAATCTCTTTGAAAGCTTTACCGAACTTGAGAACGGGAGTTCTGGAAGCTGCGATGGTGATGGGCTTTTGGGATTGAGGATTGAAGCCCTTTCTTTCCGGCTTTTCCTTGAGTTCATAGGCGCCGAAATTGGAGATTGCGACTTTATCGCCGGCCTTGAGAGCCTCGATGATGACTGCTTGATAAGCGTCTATTGCCGCGTTGGCGTCTTTGATGGAAATGTCTGCCTTTTGTGCGATTGCTTTGATAAATTCTGTTTTGTTCATAAATGACCTCCTGGGGTTTGTGATTACATTATAAAATAAATTGACATAAAACGCAAGCCCTTATTTTTATTATGTACTGTATTTAGTGATTTTTTTTGAAATTTTGCATGAAATTTTTGTCAAAATACGTAAATATGCGTAAAATATCGTAAATTTTTGCGCAAAACCTCGGGCAAACCGTCAAACTTTGGTTTTTGTATTGTTTTTTTGCAAATTTGGATATTTACAAGTATTATCGGTTTTGATATAATATAAGCATAATAATAAACCAATTGGGAGGCAAATTATGGCAAACGGTTACGGTATATCCGAATGGCAGGACGCCAACAAAATCAAAGATGAGCTTAAGGCGCTTACCGAAAAGCCCATTTATT
>CANREO010000093.1 GCA_947629635.1 uncultured Clostridia bacterium | reverse complement strand
TGTGCCCGAAAAGCCCGGGGAATACCGTTTCGCCGTGCGCATAAACGATCAGGTGCGGCGTTTCACCGTCAAAGTAGAAGAGGATAAATACGACTCGGACAACGTAATAGCTTACGTGTCGTTCGCCATATTGGGCGCTCTTGCGATTGCTCTTGCGGCAACTGTGATCGCAATAGTAGTGAAAAGATCGCGAGCGAAACAGGGTGGCAACTTCGAAAAATAATTTACGCAAAAAAATAAAGGACTGCTTATAGCAGCCCTTTTAGCATACAAAAATCGCTTATGCTTTGATGGCGTCAAGCGCGCGGCATATCGTAGCTTTTTTCCTTGCGGCAGTATTGGCCTTAAGGATGCCGTCCTTCATGGCGCAATCGATCACGGACATTGTTTTTGGAAGCAACTGTTGAGCAAGTTCTATATCCTTTGCGTCGATAGCGGCGTTAAATTTTTTTATAGCGTTTCTGACGCGAGACCTCTTCGAAGTATTGATGGCGTTTTTCTTTTCGGAGGTGATGACTCTCTTTTTTGCTGACTTAATATTTGGCATATTTTTCTCCTCGTACCTTGTACTGAATAAATATCTTTGATATATTACCATAATCTGAAAAAAGTTGCAACCATTTTCGCATTTATTTTTTTACGTATTACATAATAAGACTGTGAGATACGATGATTTTGTCACCGATATGGCGATAGAAGCCGCCGAGAGCATGGGACTTAAGGAATTGGCGGAGCAACAGGATTTGTCATATGGGATCGTTCAGCACAGATTGAATATAAAAAATGCGGAACTTGCAAAACGATTGGGCAGGGAGCGCGGCATATACGTCACATTTGATTGTCCGCGCGCAGTGTTTGACAGTGCAAGAGCGTGCCGGACTTTGTCGGGTTATATCGGAAAGGCGGTTTCGGGCTTTATAGGCAATGTTCGTAGGAGCGTGCCCGTGCTTGTCATAGGCCTTGGCAACGGTGGGATAGTAGCCGACGCGCTTGGCAAAAGAACGGTGGACGGCATAAACGTAGTGACTTACAACGGCGACTTAAACAGGCAGTGCGTATGCGCCTTTTCGGCAGGCGTACTGGGAACTACCGGTATCCCGTCCGCAGATATCGCCTCCGCAATTACGCAAAAAATAAATCCGTCGGCAGTCGTATTGATAGACAGTTTGGCTACGAGCAGCGCGACAAGAGTCGGGTGCTCGTTCCAATTGTCTACGGCCGGCATAATCCCGGGCAGCGGCGTCGGACAGGACAAGGAGAGAATAGACAAAAGCGTGCTGAAGGTGCCCACTATCGCTATCGGAGTGCCGCTCATGCTGTCGCTCAGGACGGCCGTATATGGTTTTGTAAAGGATTATTTGTCCTCTGTAAATTGCGACGTGGACGAGTATAGACTCAGGGCGTTGCTCGTAGAAAAAAAGCTGTCAAATTTGATAGTCGCGCCGAAAGATATCGATTTTCTCGTAGAGAATTCCGCTTTGGTCATTTCGGACGCATTGAATGAAATTTTCGCAAAATGACAGTTTAAAATATTGTTTTATTGTTATAAATATCAAATTCTGCCATTTGTCATCAAGCGTAATATGCAATTGTATTTTTCAGTTTCGTCCTTTCCGCTGAACATAAATTTTACGGAAGCGGCTTTGAAATATAGCGGAGTTATGCGTCCGGACAATTCCTCAATAAGTCGCGCGTTACCGTCCGAGAACTTGATTTTGCCCAATACTTTTGCAATTTGCGGCATGCAAAAGGGATAGTGTGAGCATCCTAATATCACTCTGCGCACGCCTTTGAACGGCATAAGCCTTTCTTTGATATACGCGTCAAGTCCCCACATATCCATATGTCCGCTTTTATAATGCAGTTCCGCTTCGTTTTCTATAAGCGTGGCAAGTTCGGGCGTCTCAGCGACAAAAAAATTTTCGGGAATACTTATTCGTTTGAGAGTCCCTTCCGTAGCCATCAACAGAACGTCTTTTTTTGTAGGTTTAGTAAACGTCAAATCATTGCAGGGCGGTAACAACCTAATGACGTTGTCGGCACAATATACAGTGGACGCTGTGTTGCATGCAAGCACAACTACGTCGCATAGGTTTGCCAGTTCGTTGACGCTGCTTTTCACTATGTCAAAAAGTTCGGCCGTCGATTTTGCGCCGAAAGGGTGATGCAAGTTGTCGGCTAAATACACTATTCCGTTGCCGGGGAATCTTGTAAGAATGCGCGCAAGGGTGGTAAGTCCACCTATGCCGCTGTCGTAAATGCCAACAGTTGCCATAACACCTATATATGTTTCTAAAGCGACAAAAATGCAAAATATTGCAATAGATATAAGCAATTTGTGTGCGTCGAGCTTGAAAAATCATAGATCTAACGCGGTATCTTAAAATATTTTAAAAATTTTTTAAATACAAAAACATATTCGGGCATAGCATGAAACGTAATTTTTAAATTACAAATTTTTTCAAAGTTTGTGAAATTTGCTATTGAAAATTGTTGCGCGATAATATAGAATTATATTACTATGTATTTATAAATTTCAAATGAGGTAATCTATGAAAGCTTTCAACACCGAGTTTATTCGCAACGTTGCGCTCATCGGTCACTCGGGCGAGGGTAAGACTTCGCTTGCCGAGGCAATGATGTATGCAACCAAAACCATCGACCGCTTGGGCAAGGTCGACGACGGCACATCCACAATGGACTTCGACGACGAGGAGATCAAGCGCAAAATATCGATCTCGCTTTCTCTTGGCTACGCTATACATCGCGATACAAAGATAAATATCCTTGACGTGCCCGGATTTTTCGATTTTGAGGGTGAAATGGTGGCAGCGCTTCACGCTGCTGACAGCGCTGTTGTCGTGACTTCCGCTTCTGGTTCGTTGACCGTCGGCACCGAAAAGGCGCTTGAAATGTGCACCGAAAAAAGGACTCCGGCGTTTATTTTCGTCAATGCTCTTGATAAGGAAAATTCTGATTTCAACGGCACCGTACAGGCAATTATGGCCAAATATCACAACGTAGTGCCTATAGAACTTCCGATAATGGAAGGCGGCAAGATGGTCGGTTCTGTCGTTGTGTTAAGCGGCAAGGCTTATGATCTGAACGGAAAGGAGATCGCCGCTCCCTCGGTGCTCAAGCCCATGGTAGAAGAATATCAAGGCAAGCTCATGGAGATGATTGCCGAGACGGACGAAGAGCTTATGATGAAGTTCTTTGACGGTGAGGCGTTTACGGAGGAAGAAATACAAAGAGGATTGCACGCCGCCATCGCAGACGATATCTTTATCCCTCTTATGGCCGGCAATGCGCTCACTTCCAAGGGCGTCGTAAGGCTTATGGATAATCTTGTCGACCTTATGCCTCATCCCGATCGCGCGCACAAACTCAAGGCGATGTCCGACGGCAAGGAGATCGACGTTGCAGTGGACGCAACAAGACCGTTCAGCGCACAAGTATTCAAATCGATCGTTGACCCGTATGTAGGCAAATTGCTCATTTTCAAAGTCATTCAGGGCAAAGTAACAAGCGGTGACAGCGCAATAAATACCAGCGTCGGCAAACCCGAAAAATTCGGCACGCTGTATGTGTTGAAAGGCAAAAAGCAGGAGCCTGTCGATTGCCTTATGGCGGGCGATATCGGCGCTGTCGCAAAACTTGTATATACAAATACAAACGATACTTTGGCCGCGTCGGACGCTAAGCTGCAATATGAAAAAATCGAATTTCCGTCTCCTGTCATTTCGTACGCCGTTACGGCAGCAAAGGATGAGGAAAAGGCAATTCAAGGACTCATAAAGATGCAAGAAGAGGACGCAACGTTTAAGGTCGAAAAGAATATCGAAACGGGCGACGTGCTCATAAGCGGTCTCGGAGAGGCGCAACTTGACATCATGTGCAAACGGGTCAAGGCTAAACTCGGCATAGACATTGCTTGGCAAGAGCCGCGCGTAGCATACCGCGAGACGATAAGAAAGAGCGCGCGCGAAGAAGGTAAGCATAAAAAGCAGTCCGGAGGC
>CANREO010000092.1 GCA_947629635.1 uncultured Clostridia bacterium | reverse complement strand
CGCGCGAGAGTTGCCTTCGAATGCGCTGACCCCGATTGCTGCGACGGTGCTCGACAAATGCTCCTCGGGTACTTGAACGACTTTGGCGCGACCGGTATAACTTCTCAGTTCGAACTTGCCATCGTATCTGAGATTATATTTGAATTTCAAACTGTCGCAAGCCGAAAGAACGCATGCGGTCAACGCAAGCAATAAAATCGCGACGATAAAAACCATACGTTTTCTTTTCATATTTCACCCTTGTTCATATTATCATTATGGCAAAAAAAACGCAAGACATATCAGGATCTCGAGATTTTGCGTCACATAAAAAATCCAACTCGCAGGAGTTGGATTTTATCGTCATTATTCGTGATGTTCGCAACAATCGCACTCGCCGTGATCGCAATCTTCGCAATCGCAATCTTCATATTCTTCGAGTTCTTTCATAAATTCGTCGAAAACTTTTTCCAGCAATGCCTCGTCCTCTATCGGCGCAAATTCGCTCTCGCCGTTTTCGGCGTCCACTATCTCGTAAATGAGCACCTCGTCATCGGCGATGTCCTCGAGTTTTTCGACGGGTTTCATGACGATAAACCAACGCTTGTCGACGTCGAGAGTGGCAAGATGATAAAACTCTTCGTCCTTATCCGTCGCCTCGTTGTGCAAAACTATGATATCGTCATCCTCTTCCTCGGGGATATTGGTGTTGTCGTCAAAAAAATCTGCCATATCTCATTCTCCTTATTTGCCGTTCGGCAATTATTACGCTTCAACTTTAACATAAATTGCGCCGCTTGTAAACATAAAAGCGAAAATTGCTCAGAATCTGTCCAGATATGCCTGCAATATTATGGTTGCCGCCACTTTGTCTATCACCTGCTTGCGTTTCTCGCGTCTTACGTCGGCGTCTATGAGCATACGTTCGGCAGACACCGTTGTGAGCCTCTCGTCCTGATATGCGATTTCCAATCCCGACGCTTTTCCCAACAGATCGCCGAATTCCCGCGTGACTTTTGCGCGAGGGCCTTCGGTCCCGTCCATATTTATAGGCAGTCCCAACACAAATTTCTCGGCGTTTTCGCGCTTGGCATATTCGCAAAAATATGCGACGTCGGCATTTACGTCGCCCTTTTTTCTTACGTATGTCTCTCGAGGATTTGCCGTGATGCCAAGCAGATCGCTCACAGCGACTCCAATCCTTACGTCTCCGACGTCCAATGCAATTATAGGTTTTTTCATATTCAACTCATTCGGGTATTCTAACGATGTATTTCATATATTCAATGCCGATCATCTTCCAAATAAACCGTTTCTGCCCCTCCTTAATTTGATAGTTGGATTTTTATAAGTAAGTTTATTTTCGCCTATTTTTTCATAGCGTTTGACGCCTTCGCCGAACAATAATCCTATCCCAAGTCCGCAAATGGCAGCGGCAACCATAAACGACGCCGAGTAAACAATTGCTCTCATACCGATACTCATTGCGCCGGACAATTTTTTGTCAAACAGGCCGAGCAATAAAAATCCTATAAATATCAGCACTCCGTACATTACCGCCCCGATAGTGATCGATAAAGTGCCCTTTTTATAGTTTGTCGCTGTGCGCAATTCTTGCGCAGTAGTCCAGTTTACATTTCCGCCCACTATATCGCAAAAGATATGCAACGCCGCGAAACCTACGATCGCGATCGCCATACAAAGCGTGAGCAACGCAATGCCCCAAGCATCTGCGCGATACAACGTTCCGCACAAGATCGCGTCTGTTATCAATACGCACTCCGGAAAGACCAAGGCAATGATAAGTTTGGCTATAATACTTTGTTTTGCGGAAACAGGCAATGTCTTTTGAAGATAAAAAGCTTTGCCCTCCCTAGTGTACGCAAGGTTTGCAAGCAGATTCGCGCTCATAGTGAAGATAGACGTCATCATCGCAAACAATCCGAGCGCCAAATACGACGTAACCCCCTCTTCTATTTCGGGTTCGGCGGAAATTTTTGCAATGACCGAAAAGTATAAGATTACAATGAGTATGGGACTTAAAAGCAAATTCGTTCGCAATATCGATCTAAGGTCTTTTTTTACAAGCGAAGCTATAGGTTTGGACGCTGTAAGTTTATACTTCATCTTCCTACCGTCCGCGCGCGCTTCTATATTGCGTCTTGAAATCGATTTATAAAACAACGCGGAAATCAATAGTATCAAGCCTATCATGCCTACGATGATAGCAACCGTTATGCCGAAACTTTTTCCGGCCTCTATCCCCAGGCATAAACGCGCGAGCACCAGATTAGGATACATCGCTTTGCCTATTGCCAAAAGGGCGGACAACGTCTCGACGTTGTCGGCGTCATCGCGATAATCGCCATAATATATAAGCACAAAATATGCGGTCATAATGGCCATATAAAACAGGAGAGCAAGGATCGTTTTAAGTATATTTTTGCCCTTCAAAAACGTAGATATCCACACGATCGGCAGCGATAAAAGACTTATCAAAAACAGCGGTAATAAAGGCGACAGCACGCAAATGAACGGGATCAATGCGAAAAAGGCATAAAACATCGTTTTGCTTGTTGCAGCAAATACGGCGCCGAAAACCGTAAGCAAAGGCAATAGAAGCGCCGTAAACGCAAGCAGCATATCGACGTAAACAAGCGCCAATTTGGCAAAGAATACTGCGGTAGGTCTCAGAGGCAAGCTGTTCAACAGCGCTCTGTCGCCCGAAGCGTAGAGAGCGTTGGTCACGTTGAACGCAAACATAAATACGCCCAAAAGTTGAGCCGCGCTTACAATTGCGCTTACCACAAAGGAAAATTGCGAGAGCGTATTCACATCGGTCATAAGCACAAAACCCGTAAAGCTCAAAAAAAGCGACATAATGAGCATCACAACGGCCAACATCAAAGCGTCGGGCAACCTTCGCCTGCCTTTTTTCGTATATTTGGGTGCGTTTTGATTGCGCAGAAGAATTTTGAATACGAGCGCAAAATCTCTCATTGATCGGCCTCCGCGTCCCGTGACATCGGCGCGTTCTCGGTGAGTTTGAGGAAGAGTTCTTCCAACGATTTGTCTGCGTTTTTGTCCTTGAGCTCAGCCAAAGTGCAAGTCGTAATAAGATGTCCGTCCTCGATTATACCTATCCTGTCGCACAGCTTTTCTACGACTTCCAGTACGTGTGAACTGAAAAAGACACTGTTGCCTTTTTGGGCATGCTCTCTCATCAACTGTTTCAAATTGTATGCAGAACGAGGGTCAAGACCCGTCATCGGCTCGTCCAATATCCAAAGCCTCGGCTCATGTATCAACGCGCCGATTATGTTCAGCTTTTGCTTCATGCCGTGCGAATACGTGGAAATTTGATTGTTTATATCATTTTTCAACGAAAAAATTTCCAAATAACGTTCAAGTCTCTCCTCTCTCAGCGCGACGGGCACTTCGAAGACGTCGCAAATGAAATTTATGTATTCCGCGCCCCTGAGCCCCTCGTACATCATATGATCGTCGCTGACGTATCCTATAAGCTTTTTTGCCGCCAAAGGATATTGTCTGATATCGACGCCGTCGACGCAGATAGTACCTTCGTCAAACTCCAAAATGCCGGTGATACACTTGATAGTAGTAGATTTACCGGCGCCGTTCGGCCCTATAAAGCCGAAAATTTCCCCGTCGTTCACCTCAAACGAAATGTTTTCCGCGGACGGCTTGGGGTTGCCCGCGTAATGTTTTGAAAAGTTGGATATGCTAAGCATAAGATCTCCTTGCCGAAACCACAAACATTGTACCCCCCCCCATAAAATGTCAAGGGGGTATTTTATTTCCTTTCCTTTTGCCTCTGTTTGATCACTTTTTCAAAGCCGTTTTCCGTCGGTTCGTAAAATTTTGCGTCCTTCAACTCGTCGGGTAAATATTGTTGCTTCACCCAGCCGCCATAACTGTGCGGATATTTATATCCGCTCACTTTTTCGTCTCCCTTATAATTCGGGTCTCTCAAATAGATGGGGACGCTCTCGTGTTTCACCGTCTTGACGGCGTGTTCTGCGGCGTCCAACGCCTCGACGACTTTGTTGGATTTGGGCGCCTCCGAAACATATATTATCCCCTCCGCAAGAGGTATGCGGCCT
>CANREO010000091.1 GCA_947629635.1 uncultured Clostridia bacterium | reverse complement strand
AAAGGTTTATGGATTTAATGACGAACAAGACGCGTTGAATATCCTCGTCCGCCTTGTAAAACTTGACGAGAGCGTTTTCAAAGAGTTCCCCGAACTTTGATCCGGAGGAAATATGGCAAAGGAACCTGCTCAAAGCGTACATAAAGGTCACAGAGACAGAATGCGCGAGCGCATCGCGTCAAACGGAATACTGTCTCTACAGCCGCACGAATTGTTGGAATATTTGCTGTATCCGTTTATTCCCCGGCGAGATACAAATGAGATTGCGCATAAACTTCTCGATCATTTCGGATCGCTTTCGGGAGTGATGAACGCTGACGCGGATCATCTGATGCAAATATCGGGCGTCACGCGCAACGCCGCAATGTATCTGACATGTTTCCCCGAAGTCATAAGATACTATATAGCGGATCTGTCGTCGGGAAGAACGGATTTCGGAGACAGAGGATCTGTGCGCGACTATTTGGCAAATATGTTTGCCGGGGCGCGCATAGAACAAGTCTATGCGGCGGCATTGGACAAAAACGATAGGATTATGTGTTGCGAAAGGCTGTTTTCGGGCTATACGGACACCGTCACCGTGTCTGTAAGAAAAATAGTCGATTTCGCCTTGAAAACAAATGCGGTCGGATTGGTGCTCGCGCACAATCATCCAAGCGGCGGAGTGCAACCGTCAGCGGAGGATGTTGACGTGACCTCCAACCTTTTGTTTACTTTGCAGAGCCTCAACGTAAAGTTGTATGACCACTTGATTTTTTCGGGTGATTCATACTATTCCTTCGAGGAGTCGGGAAGGCTGCGCAGCATATCCAATACGGGAAATTCTCTCAGAGAGGGCATAAATTTTTATGAAGGAAACTATTAGAACGAGATTTGCTCCGTCACCGACGGGATTTATGCATATAGGCAACTTGCGAACAGGCCTTTACGCTTATCTTTTTGCGCGAAAAAACGGCGGCAAATTTATACTTCGCATTGAGGATACGGACAGAGAGCGCAAGGTCGACGGCGCCGTGGAGATGGTTTATCGCACGCTTGCTTCTGCCGGCATTACCTATGACGAAGGCCCCGATAAAGACGGCGGCTACGGGCCGTATATTCAAACGGAGCGCATGCATATATACAAGGAATACGCCGAAAAACTTGTAGAAATGGGCGGCGCATACTACTGTTTTTGCGACAAAGAGAGGTTGGAAGGCCTTAAAGACGAAAACGGCGTGCACACCTACGACAAACATTGTCGCAACCTGTCCAAAGAGGAAGTGGAGCGCAGACTCTCGGCCGGCGAGCCATATGTAATTCGCCAAAAGGTGCCCGAAAATATCGTAAGCGAATATGAGGATATGGTTTTCGGAAAGATCAGCGTGAACACCGCTGACATAGAGGACGGCGTGCTTTTGAAGTCCGACGGCTTGCCCACCTATAACTTTGCAAACGTTGTGGACGATCACCTTATGGGCATCACGCACGTTATACGCGGTACGGAATATTTGAGTTCGACGCCCAAATATAATCTCATTTATGACGCTTTCGGCTGGGAAAGGCCTCACTATATGCATCTTCCTCCCATCATGAAGGACGCGACGCGTAAATTGAGCAAACGTTTCGGCGACGCAAACTTTGAGGACTTTATTGCGAAAGGCTATCTCCCGGAGGCCATTGTAAACTATATTGCTCTTTTGGGTTGGTGTCCCAAGGACAACCGTGAAAAGATGTCTATGCAAGAGCTGATAGAAGCTTTCGACACGGACGGGATCTCCAAAAGCAGCTCCATATTTGACGAGACAAAGATGCGCTGGCTCAACGGCGAGTACCTTAAATCTATGAGCGAGGAAGAGTTTTACACAATAGCTTTGCCTTGGATAAAAAATGCGGTAGGAGAAGCCGATTTCGACGAGCGTGAATTGGCGAAGCTTATGCATACGAGAGTCGACATACTTGGCGACATTCCCGAAAAGCTTTCTTTTTTGAATAAATTCGGAAATTATGACCTTGCGCTTTACAATCATCAAAAAATGAAAATAGACGCAGAGGTCGCAAAGCGCGCTGTCGAGGTCGCGCTTATCGCCCTAAAGGGTTTTGACAATTGGACCGAGGACGGCGTAAAAGAGCGCATTCGCCGCGCCGCAGAAGAGTCCGGGATGAAGAGCGGACAAGTGATGTTCGCCATGCGCGTCGCGATTACGGGCGAACCCGTCACCCCCGGCGGAGCAATAGAAATGGCGCTCGTGTTGAAAAAAGGGGAGACAATAAGAAGACTTGAGCAATCGCTTGCGATGCTGCAGCAGAGGTGAAATTTGACAAAGACCGTTCGCTTTGTTATATACTTGATTTGTTCCGCTATGTTGGCGGCGGTTTTGTGTTGCGGAATTTCCGCGCCGATCACTTTTACGGCGAATGATGGGTCGTTCGCTACAGTCCAAGGCGTTTACGGCGGACATGACGCCGGAAATTTGTGGTATTACGGCGATGACGCCCTCGATATAAAGTCCGCAAAGGAAGCAATATCCCATTTGGATATGAATGTAAATAGCCCTGTTGTCATAGCAGTTATAGATACGGGATTAAGCGTGTCGCACGAACTGTTTGACGGAGTGTTGTTGCAAAACGGAGAAGGACAAACGATGGGATACGATTCATACTCGGATTCCACGGGAATAACGGAGATAAACGATAGCACGCCTTCAAGTCACGGCAATGGGATCGCCGGCATAATGGCGATGACCATAAAGGAATTGGGGCTTGCGAATTATATCAAGATATATCCCATAAAGGCCTCGCAAGGCTCTAAGGAAAGCGTGGAGATAGCATCCGTAACGCGTGCGATCAACAGGGCTGTTGACATCGGCGCGGACGTAATAAATATGTCGTTTGGGCTTACCGCCGATGAAATGACAAAGACGAACTGGACGACGGATCTGTCCCTCAAATATGCTATAAGTCGGGCGGCGAAGAGCGCGCTGCTCGTGGCGGCGGCGGGCAATGGCGGCAAAGAAGGATCGACGACAAATCAAAAGGATATTTTTTATCCCGCGGCGTTTGACGGAGTTTTTTCCGCAGTAAATTACAACAGCAAATTCGAAATAGCTGATGACTCCAACTTTGGCGGAATGTACGATATTGCCGCGCCGGGCACGGAGATACTTACCGCAGGTTCCGCGACGGGAGGTTCCAACTACAATTCGAACTTCGGCGGTACAAGCGCATCAGCGGCATTTGTATCCGTGGCGGCTGCTCTTTTGAAACTTCGCTACAAAACGGCGACGGAGCTTGACGGTTACGCGCTCGCGAGAATGATGTCGAACCTCGCCGACGTGCGTACAGCGCGTAAGAGCAATTATACCTATAAGTGCTTGAACTTCCGCGCCGTACTCACGCAAGATTTCGAAAACGGCACCGAATACAACTATGTGCCTCCCACGGGATTGCAATTGTCGCACAACGGCCCGATGGGAAAAGACGAGTTTGCCGACGCGGTATATTTTATGTCTACGGATACTGCCACGCCCGTGCGTTTTATCGCGACCGTAACGCCTTACGGCAGGACAGACCCTCAATTTGACGACATGATCAAGTGGTATGTAAAAGACTCGGAAGGAGCGGAGACATACCTTGGAAACGGCAGTATGCTGGACTATACCGCCACAATCTTCGGTGAAACGCAAATAGTAGCGCGGCTCACGATAGGAAGCAATGTCATCGAGGCGACGCAACGCGTGCATGTAAGATACAAGCCGTATTTCGTTGAGGACAGTAAGGTCACTTATGAGAGTTATGGCGGCGAGCGGCCTGACAAGGTGCCCACCGAGGGCGTGCTTTATACCACAGAAAAAACAGTGTTTACTATGGTGAGTATAAAATACCTTGACCAAAGCGTTGGAGTGAAATGGTATGTAAACGGCAAATATGTCGGAGAGGGCACAACTTTCGCTTTTCGTCCGACATTGCCAGGGGTGTACAAAATCAGCGCTCAATACGGCGATAATCCCTTGTATGAAAATTTTGCTTTTGTTGCCACCGTCAAATCGTTTATTGCCAAGCCCATAAATCTGGCGGTATTTTTTATAGCGGCGGCAATAATTATATCTGTAATAATCGTGACAGTCGTGATCGGCAAAAGATATAAAAAGCACAAAGACCAAGGTGAAACAGGCAAAACCGAATGAT
>CANREO010000090.1 GCA_947629635.1 uncultured Clostridia bacterium | reverse complement strand
GACCTCGATAAAGGATATCGCCACAGCGTGCGAAGACGGAGGAGCGGATGGCTTGTGCCTCATAAACACGCTGCTTGGCATGCGTATAAATCTTAAGACGGGCCTGCCTGTGATCGCCAATAAAGCCGGAGGTTTTTCGGGACCGGCGATTTTTCCGATCGCGTTGAGAATGGTTTACGAAGCATATGAGACTGTTAAGTTGCCCATAATCGGCGTCGGAGGAATAGCAAGCGCCGAGGACGTCGTCGAAATGATGCTTGCCGGGGCCACCGCCGTCGAGGTAGGAGCGCAAAATTTGATAAATCCGTACGCTTGCAGAGATATAATTTGCGACCTGCCGCACGTGATGAAAAAATATAATATTGAAAGACTCGGCGATATAATCGGAGGTGCTCATCGATGAAGGATGTAATTATAGCTTTGGATTTTGCTTCGGCACAACAGACATTAAGTTTTTTGGATTTGTTCGACGTCGAAAAGCCGTTTGTAAAAATAGGTATGGAACTCTTTTACGCAACGGGCGCGGAGATGGTGCGCGAGATAAAGAGGAGAGGACACAAAATATTTTTGGATCTGAAACTCCACGACATTCCGAACACCGTAAAAAAGGCCATGTCTGTGCTGAAGGGGCTCGATGTGGATATGACAAATCTTCACGCCGGAGGCGGCATACCAATGATGAAAGCGGCTGTCGAAGGACTTACGCGAGAGGACGGAACGCGCCCGATGTTAATTGCCGTTACGCAACTTACCAGCACAAATCAACAGATCATGGAGCAAGATTTGTTGATAAAAGCGCCGATCGATGAAGTTGTGATGCATTATGCTCTAAACGCGGCATCGGCAGGATTGGACGGCGTCGTATGCTCGCCTCTCGAGGCCGGCAAAGTGCACGAGACATGCGGAGCGCATTTTGTGACAGTCACTCCCGGAGTGCGCTTCGAAAGCGACGACAAGGGCGACCAACAGCGCGTTACAACTCCTTTGAAAGCTAGGGAACTCGGCTCAGACTATATCGTCATGGGCAGACCTATAACCATGGCGGCAGATCCCGTCGCGGCATACCGTCGAGCAAGAAAAGAATTTTTGGGAGAGTAAATATGGAAAGGATCATTGCAAAAGATTTACTTGCGATAGGCGCTGTTTTTTTGCGTCCGGACGAACCTTTTATTTGGGCAAGCGGCATCAAGAGCCCGATTTATTGCGATAACCGCCTCACTTTGACGGCTCCCGAGGTACGCAGAAACGTCGAACTTGGGTTGAGCAGACTCATTGAGGAACACTATCCCGAAGCAGAGGTGCTTATGGGCACCAGCACGGCGGGCATAGCGCATGCCGCAATAGTCGGTTGGCTCAGAAACTTGCCAATGGGTTATGTGCGCAGCGGAGCCAAAGATCACGGAAGAGGCAATCGTATCGAAGGCAAGTTGGAAAGGGGACAAAAGGTGGTCGTCGTCGAAGATTTGATCTCTACCGGAGGCTCTGTCATCGAGGTAGTCGAGGCTTTGCGCGAGGTCGGCGCAGAAGTGCTTGGCGTCGTTTCGATATTTACTTACGGCATGCAAAGGGGGTTGGATAGACTAAAAGAGGCGAACGTGGAAAATCACAGTCTATGCGATCTGGATACTCTTGCCGCCGTAGCAGCCGACGAAGGTTATATCACCAAAGGGGACGTGGAAAGACTATTGCGTTTCCGCGATAATCCTCAAGACGAAGGATGGATAAAAAAATGAGACATTTGCTTGACGTATGCGATCTTAGCGTGGAAGAACTCAACGAGCTCATCCATACTGCCGAAGATATAGCCGCGCACGGCGAAAAGTATGCTAATGTCATGAGTGGCAAAAAACTTGCGACTTTGTTTTTCGAACCGTCCACTCGCACGCGCTTGTCTTTTGAAGCGGCAATGTTGCAACTGGGAGGCAGCGTGATCGGATTTTCGGAGGCATCATCATCGTCGGCTTCCAAGGGAGAGTGCGTAGGAGATACGGTGCGCGTGGTGAGCAATTATGCGGATATAATCGCCATGCGTCACCCCGTTGAGGGCGCGGCGCTTGCTGCGGCTGAGAGGTCCGAAGTGCCTATCGTCAACGCCGGCGACGGCGGACATTGCCATCCGACGCAAACGCTTGCCGATCTGCTGACCATACATAGAGAGCTTAAAAGACTCGATAATCTTACGATAGGGCTGTGCGGCGATTTGCTATACGGCAGAACGGTACATTCGCTCATCAACGCGATGCTTCGTTACGACGGGATCGAATTCGTGTTGATTTCCCCGGAACAGCTGCAACTGCCCGATTACACGGTGCAGGCGCTGGAGGCGGCAGGGGCAAAAGTCAAAATAACTCGATATTTAGAGGAATACATGCAAGACTTGGATGTACTTTATATGACGAGGGTACAGCGAGAGAGGTTCCCGAATTTAGAAGACTACGAGCGCGTCAAAGATTGCTACGTGCTCACGCCGGAGACGTTGCAAAAAGCCAAACCGACTATGAGAATATTGCATCCGCTTCCTCGCGTAAACGAGATCGCAAAGAGTGTGGACGACGATCCGCGAGCAGCATATTTCCGTCAGACTTTAAACGGCAAGTTGATGCGTATGGCGCTCATTATGTTCTTGTTGGAGCACAAGAGTGCAGAAGGGAAACTTCCCAAAGGGGAGAAAAGTTGCTCCAAATGCCCGAATCCCAAGTGTATAACCAATGTCGAAAACGGTTTCGAGATGAAAACTCGCCGCGATGAAAAAGGCACTCTCAGATGTTTGTATTGCGAGCATGAGATAATTTAAAATGACACAATAGAAAGTTTACACTTGTAAAATCCGCGCGTTAAAAGCGGATTTTATTATTTTACAATAAAAAGTCCGTCCCGAAGGACGGACTTTTTAATAATGAAATTATTACATTTTGGCGATATACGCCGCAAGTTCGTTGAAGATCACGTCGAGGCCGTGTGCGCCCGCGTCGGGATAGCCGATGCTGCGCTCGCCGACAGTTCCTGCTCTTCCAAGCCTTGCTACAACAGTCTTAGTGGCTTCCGCACCTTCGTGCGCCGCTTTTGCTCCGAGTTTGAGACCGTCGCGGAGCTTTTTGCCTTCCTCGGCAGCCTTTGTCAGCGCCATTGCGCACGGCTTGAGAGCGTCGACAAGCGTTTTGTCGCCTATTTCAGCGCCCTTGCCGAATGATTTTTTGCCTGTCTCGTAAACGCCGCGATTCGCTTCTGTGAAGAGTAGGGCAATATCTGCCAGATTAGCCGTCTTTTTGCCGACCATGGCTTTGCCTGCATACTTGAATGCAGATCCCCAAATGGGACCGGAAGCGCCGCCGCAATACTCCTTGATGATTTCCGAGCAGCTGATGAGAAATTGACCGATGTCTCCCTTCTTACGCGTTGCCCAATCTGCTTTTAGTTGTCTGAAGCCTTTTGCGATCGACATGCCGAAGTCGCCGTCGCCCATTTTATCCGCTTCGCAGAACGGGACTTCGTTTTCGATGATTATATCGGCCATTTTGTTTACTATTTGTACAAATGCGGCGGTGTTGATGGTCTCTGTGACTTCGGGCTCTCCCTCAACATCATATACGGCGTCTTCTTCGGCTTCGTCTTGCTTGGCCGCCTTGGCCTTTTTGCCGGTTGCTTCTTCTTGAGGCATATATCCAAGCGCTCTGCCTATTGCTTGCACAGCTTCGAGAGCCGCTTGCGCTTGCGAATTCATTGCCGCGCCCCATGTGAGAGCCGGAGTGTTTACGGGGTAGTCAATAAGGGCTTTCAGTTCCTCGTCGACACGCAGTACGGATATCGACGCGCCTGCCATATCGATGGAGGTCATATAGTTGCCGACGATCGTGCGATGTATGCTAATGCCGTGCGCCGCCAATGCCTTTGTGACGGAATTGTTGAGGATGTACAGCTCCTGCAACGGAGATCCGCCGAAGCCGTTTATGAGCAAGACGATTTCTTCGCCCTCCTTAAGTTTGAGATCTTCTGCAAGGTCTTTTACTATGCGTGCCGCGAGATCGTCGGCAAAAGTCCCACCGGTATAATCGATCTTTTCACGGAATCTGCCCGGTTCGCCGTGAATGCCTACGCCGAATTCCATCTCATCGTCGCCGATTTCGAATGTCGGATGACCGGCCGCCGGAACCGTGCAGGATGTAAATGCAAAACCGAATGAGCGAACATTGTCGATGACTTTATTCGCTATGCGTTTGACTTCCTCCAGTTCCTTTTTCAGATCTGCTTTCAGGTCCTGGATGGACTGGAGGACATCGGCGGGCAGCGGGGCGTAGAAGTGGTCGTAGGCCACCACCTTGGCGCCGTAGGAGAATTTGTATACCGTCTCACTGTC
>CANREO010000089.1 GCA_947629635.1 uncultured Clostridia bacterium | reverse complement strand
CCTACTATCGCACTGATGAGGCGTGAGGTCACGTCCAACACAGCAATATCTTTTGAGAGCAATCCACCCATAATACCCCTTGCGCGCGCAAAATGCGCCTGATGATATTTAGATAATTATATTTTATATATATAAATAGTCGGTGTCAACACCTTTGACGCAAATATTCCGTAATTTTCAAAAAATTTGTTCGGAAAAACCTTCTGTATACCCGATTATATCATCTTAAAGTGCCGATTCGTTTTATATCGGCGCCAAGCGACGCAAAACAATCGCACAGTCCCTCGTAACCTCTGTCAATAAAATGAGGCATGCCTATCATGCTCTCTCCCTCAGCTTTTAAAGCGGCAATGCACAATCCGGCGCCCCCTCTCAAATCGCGCGCCGTCATATCGGCGCCCTTAAGATCCCGCCTGCCGCATATATACGCCGTATTTCCCATGACATAAGACGTTGCCCCCAACTTTGCCAATTCATTCAGATGAGCAAATCTACTTTCGAAAACGGTTTCCGTCACCTGACTCACACCGTCCGAAAAACATAAAAGCGCGCACATTTGCGGCTGCAGATCTGTAGGAAAGAGCGGAAACGGTGCCGAAACGACGCTGCGCGCCCCGACATAGCCGTCCGAGATCACATGCAAATATGCGCCCTCATTCTTAACCGTGCAACCTTTTGCGGACAGCGCTCCGATCACGCTTCTCAAATACTCCGCGTCTGTGCCGTAGACGCGGACGTCTCCGCCGCACAGAGCGACGGCTATCAATATTGTCCCCGCGACGATCCTGTCTCCGCAAGGCTTTATGCATGCACCGTACAGTCTATCGACTCCGTCTATACGCATGACGGAACTCCCGTCACCGCTTATGCGTGCTCCCATTGCTCGAAGCGCTTCGGCAAGCGAAACTATTTCAGGCTCCCTTGCGCAATTTATAAGTCTGGTCGTGCCTTCGGCAAGCGCGGCGCACATAAGCAAATTTTCGGTTGCCCCGACGCTGGGATATTTCATGACTATGTCGGCCCCGTGCAGTTTTTCGGCGCGACATTCCAACGTATCGCCGACGCTTTTGATCTTTGCGCCCATCAGTTGCAAACCGTTTATATGTATATCAAGCGGTCTTGCTCCTATCGCACATCCGCCCGGCAAAGGCAATCTTGCCTCTCCCGTTACCGCAAGCAATGCGCCTAACATAAACATTGACGATCGCATTGTTTTATATAGGCGTGCGTCCGCGCATACGTTCCGTACGCTTCCGCCTACGCTTATGCGCCTTCCGTCGCGTTCCACTTGCGCGCCGAGTTCCGCAAGCAATCGCTCCATGGCGTCAACATCGGTGATATACGGGCAGTCGCATACCGTAACCGTTTCATCTGTCAAAAGCGCCGCGGCAAGCATAGGAAGCACGGCATTTTTTGCGCCGTGCACCGTCGCTGTCCCCCGCAGCTCTCGTCCTCCTCTAATGAGAATCGCGTCCTCTTTCATACTTCACCGTATGCCAAACAATAATTTTTAGTGAGATTTGCCCGAAAAGGTTTTAACATTGGCGTAGACCGCTCTCCTTTTGGATATCGAAAGCAGAATCCCCATCGCACCCATATACGCGACAAGCGAACTTCCGCCGGCGCTTACAAATGGCAACGGCAATCCGGTAGGAGGGATAGCGCCGCACACGACGGCGGCGTTTACTATCGCCTGCACCGTAGTCACTGCCGTAATGCCCACGGCAAGATAGCAATCGTATCTGCTTTCCGCCTGCCTTGCTATCTTTATGCCCCTGAAAGCTATAGTCAAAAACAGAAACATGATCACGCCGACTCCGAAAAGTCCCGTTTCTTCGCCTATCACGGACAGTATAAAGTCGCTTTCGGCGAAGGGCAAAAACAGATATTTTTGCCTGGATGCAAACAGACCTACGCCGAAAAGGCCGCCGCTTCCCAGCGCATAGTATGACTGAATAAGTTGATATCCTTCTTCCAGCGGCGATTTCCACGGATCCAAAAAGGCAAGCAAACGCTGCATACGATACGGCTCCAATAAAATCAGAAGCACGGCCGCCAACAATACGGGCACTACGAGCAAGGCGAGATGTTTTATCCTGGCGCCGCATGCAAAAAGCATAACAAATATGACCGCCACTGCACACATCGTTATCGACATATTGGGCTCCAATATCAACAGCACGCATACTGCGCCGCCGAGAGCTAGCATAACAAATACATTGCCGAGTTTTGACATGTCCGCACCGGACGAAAAATATGCGAGCATCATCACCATAAAAAATTTGGCGTATTCGGATGGCTGAATTGTAAAAAAGCCCAAATTGAGCCATCTTTTAGCGCCGTAGCTCTCCACGCCGACGACGGGCAAAAATACCATACCCAATAATAGCAATCCCAAAAGATAAAGAGGCACGGACAGTTTTTTCACTGCTCGCGTATTGACCATAGACAGCCCTATCATCGCAAAAAGACCGAGAGCAAACGCTATGGCTTGCGTCTTTACATAATGAAAAGCGTCGCCTAGTTGTACCTTCGCCGAATAACTTGAGGCAGAATAAATAAACACAAGTCCCAGCGCGGCAAGTACTAGCGTCACCGCAAGCAGGGGCCTGTCGCATTTGCCCTCTGAAGGATGATTTCCGACAGCGAGCATATTTTTTATCACGGGACCTTTCATTTTACGCCCAATTCCCTCGCATAAGCGTCAAAGCGCTCTCCCCTTTGCTCATATCCGGAAAATGCGTCAAAACTTTTGGATGCGGGCGAAAACAGCACCTCTTCCGCGCCCACGCTCTCTGCCTTTTTCAACGCGATACAAAGCGCTTCGCTAAGGTCGCCGCAACGTACTATATTTTCAAAACGCGCTTTTTGCGCCGCTTCTAAAATGCAGTCTGCGTTTTCACCATACGCGCACACTGACAGCACGGTTTTAGGAAGTCCATCGAACAAGTTGTCAAAATTTTCCTCTCTCTTTGCGCCTCCTAAAATGAGCACCGTATTTTTCTCCGTTCCGCAACACGCGCTGAGGCAGGCGGAAACGTTTGTCGCCTTGCTGTCGTCGATCACTTCTATTCCGTTAAAGCTCCCGACTCTCTGCCGTCTGTACTTCGGACGCGTAAACTCCGTCAACGCGGAGGCTACGCAATAGTCGGAAATCCCGTGCGAGATACACACGGCGATCGCAGCAAGCGCGTTTTCAAGTTCTTTGCCACGCATGTCGACGTCGTTTACGCTCACAATGGGTCTTGCTTGCCAACATAGAAATCCCGAAGACACATATGCGCCCGATGTCACGGGATGCGTCATGCTGAACGGCAACTTTTGCGCCTTCATCCGTGGCGTTAAACTTCTGATCGTGTCGTCATCGTCGTTGTAAACAATAAAATCCTGCGGACCTTGATTCAAAAAAATATTAGCCTTCGCCTCGACGTATTTTTCGAAACTGCCGTGCCTTTCCAAATGATCGGGCGCAACGTTAAGAAACACCGCCGTATCTGGCGAAAAACAAATACTGCTTTCGAGTTGAAAACTGCTCGCTTCTATAATTGCGACCTCTTCCGCGTCCAACTTGTCGGCTATTGCCGAAAACGGCGTCCCTATATTGCCGACCGCATGCGATCGCCTGCCTGCCCTTTTGAATATGTAATCTATAAGTGTAGTGGTTGTCGTTTTTCCGTTTGTGCCGGTAACGGCGATCTGCTCGGCATAACAACATCGCGAAGCAAGCTCCAATTCGCCTATCACCAGTTTATTTTCAAGCTTGGCGTCAAGTATAAAATCCTTTGAGCCGTCCACCCCGGGGCTGAGCACTATAATATCCGCGTCCTTAAATACTCCTACGCTCGAGGTGGCGCGTTGCGCCCCTATGTCATCGTCGTATACGATTACGCTCGCGCCCTTGTCCTTAAGCAGATCATATGCGCTCAAACCGCTTGCTCCAGCGCCGTAAACTACGGCGCGTTTGCCTACAAAATTCATACTGCCCTCGCAAATATCAAAGTCAGGGCACCTCCAATCATGCTTACAACAAAGTACAAAGTTACGATTTTGCTCTCGTGCATCCCTTTCATCTCGAGATGATGGTGGAACGGAGCCATCAAAAACAACCGTTTTTTTGTGAGCTTGAACAAAAGCACCTGCAATATAACTGATATGCTTGACCACACAAACATTATGCCCGAAGTCACGATCAAAAACGGATTTTTGGAAAAAACCGCTACGCATGCGCACGCTGCGCCGAGTGCAAGCGAACCGGTATCTCCCATCATTATTTTCGCCGGATAGCCGTTGAACAACAAATAGCCCAAAAGTCCGCCCAACATAGACGCGCAGAACACCCCGAGAGAAAGCAACTGTTTTGCATATTCGGCATTGCCTTTTGCAAGCTCGTCGCCGTATGTGAGAAATAAAAGAAGCGTAAAACCTATAAAATACGCGACGGAGCTGTATCCCGCAAGGCCGTCCAACCCG
>CANREO010000088.1 GCA_947629635.1 uncultured Clostridia bacterium | reverse complement strand
CGTCACTATCTCGGCGTTAAGCTTTCGAATTTGCGGATCTCTTTTTGCGTCTACGACCGATGTCGTACTCTTTACGCCGCCGGTCTTTGTTTTTTCGTTCGCCTTTGCCGCAAGCTCGCTTGCTCCGAATTCTCTCAAAAGCCTTGCTCTTTCGGCTTCCAGTTCCTCGTCGCTGAGCTTGGACAGATCGGTGTCCCCCATAAGCTCCATATAGGCTTTCAACGCTGCGCTGTCCGGCGGACAATATTTTTCGTACACCTTGCGTTTTGTCAGCTCCACTTTGCCGTTTTCGTCCACGGAATACTCCTCCTGCACCTCGTTGTACTTATAGCCTTTTGCTCTTTTTTTAAGCGCTTTTACTATGTCTTCGTCCATCATTCCCTCCTTTTTACCTTTCTCATCATTCTCTCTTTGTCTATCTCGATGACAGTCTTTTCTCTTACGGGCGGAGGCGAGGGCCTAGGCAGGGTCATTACAAAATAGCGAAGCTCGTCAAGTGCATGATCGTCCGTCTTTTTCGGCCTTTCGTCATTGCCCCACCAATAGCTTTTCAATTCGCGTATAAGATTTACGCAATTCGAAAATATATAAATTCTCGGCGGTCTTTGCTCAAAAAGCGATTTTAACCGCTGGATTCCGCTATATAAATCCTTGTTTACGCAAGTATTTACCAGCACGCCCTTCTCGGCAAACAACTCCGCAACGCTCTTTTGCGAAGCCAGAGTACGCTGATTCGCAGCGCTGTCTATTATTGCCCTGAGGCGGCCCTTTCCGTCCGTCTCCCAACCTATACGGTTAGCGATCTCAAACAATTTTCTCACGTGATGATCCACGGTTTGCCCTGCCTCGAAGTGCTCCGCCACAACGTATATCACTCCGTCGTGATCGACCGCGTAAAAGTGGCAACTCGTCGGGTTGGCGAGTCCGGGATCGATCGATATCGTCGCCTGCCACTGCTTTGGCACGCCAAACGGCTCTATGACATGCACAGACGGATCGAATTCGGGATACACAAGTCCCTCTTGGCTTGAAAATTTTCCGTATCTTCGCGACAGTTGCTCGCTTGTGGGCATAACTCGTTGCATCTGCGCCGCCTCGTCTGCATTTAGAAAGGGATTGTCCGCCCATTCCATATATTCGCACCACACCTCCGGATCGTCGAAGACGTTCAACTCTATTTCGTCATACACCCAGGTAAGTCCCTTAAGAGGAGTCATTGTTCCGAAAATATCCCCTCTCCTGTCAAAGACGCGCATGCGGCACTCGTCGTAAATATCCTTCGGCGGCTCCTCGTCAAACCACACGAAATCGAGCGACGCGCCCTGAAACTTTTCTCTGCCTTGATCGCAGGAGCGAAACCCTATTTTGCTTATTCCGCCAAAGGCGTTGCGCACGGCTATGCAGTCAATGATCCCGTATTCGGGCGCTGATTGTCTGCCCTCCGCCATGACGATGTCTACAATATGACGCTTGGGCAAATATTTCAATATTTTTGCCTGAGCCACATCCCTTTGCACCTGTTGCGACAGACTCACAACCCAACCGCACACTCCATCCCTGTTCTGCCTGAAAGGATGTATGCCGAGCGCCATCCACACACATTCCACGGCTCCGCACTCCGTTTTCCCCGTACGGTTGCCGCCGAATACCCATCTATTGCGTTTTTGACAGCGATGAAAAGCCATCTGCTTTTGATGCACGACGTCACGATTATACTCGGCAAGCGCGTCTTTTTTGCGCTTTGCCAATTCTTTGTCCACCATGATAAGCTCGTTTAAGAGCGCTTCCTTCTTTCCCATGACTAGAGCATAAGCCCGACAAATGCCAAATTGCAAAATTTTATGTCAGCAAATTTTCGAATTTTCGAAAAAACTTCAGAATTTGCGGATAAAGCCTTTGCAAAACGTTGATTATTATTGTATTATATAAAAGATATGAAACACTCCGTGCTAAAAACAGCGCTCGCGCTCATCGCTCTTATTGCCCTGCTTGCGGTTTTGGTTTGGGCGGTTTTTGCGTTTGCTCCCCTGCAGTTCGCCTATGCGGACAGCGCCGTCGAGGCAATAAAGGCGCCCGTTTCCAATTTGGAAGGCAACGCCACTGCGGGCAGATCCACGCTTGCACTTCTCACCGATGACAGCGGCGATGAGTTTTATATCCCCGAAAGTTATTTTGTCATAAATCCCATTCCGACGCGCTTCGATGGCGTCTACAACGTACAATACGCCGGTCATTCGTTTTTGATGGAAGGCAGCATATCCAACAAAACGACGACAGTATTCGGCGATGAGGAGTTGTCCTCTCCCGACATTACGCTTTCGTTGCTTGACGGCAAAGTCGTCGAGTTCGAAAAAGTGCGGATTACGGATGCGTTTACAATAAAACTTCTTGGCTACAACGCCGACGGAACGCAAATATACGCGATGGCGACGGAAGGCGCACGCACGTTGTTCGGCTTTATCCCCCTGACCGATCTGCAACCGTTTTCCATTCCGTATCAAGCCAAAACTCAGGCCGAACGCGAGGCAATACTCGCCCAAAAAGACGCTCCCAAACTCGAAAACGGCGACATCGCTCCCAACACGTCTCTCGCTTTGAGAATAATTATCATCTTAGGCATCGCGATCCCGTCCGTTTTGATCGTCGTTCTGCTGTTTAAGCCGTCTAAAAATGAACGCTCTTACAGAAAAAACGCCGTACGCACCGCAGGCGATCGCGGCAACGAATACGACTCTTCGCGCAACTTTGTGCGCAACGATTCTATGGAAAGACCGGTCTATCCGCAAGGCGGACCGGGACGTCCGTACGATCAAAACGGTTATTACGGCGATCCAAACGACTACAACGATCGTTGACTTCGGCGTCCCGACGGACGCTTTTATTTTACGATTTTCCCGTTATTTCTATCACGTTTATCATTTGTACATGTTCTTTACTTTGTTAGGCTTGACTTGTATGCAATACATAATTAAAAAACTATTTAAAGTTTCTCAACCAAATTCATTTCGAATTACAAATATTGATTGGTTTTAATATCATGTCCGCATTTCGGGCAGACAAGTTTTGTGTCAATGCTTCCGCAATCTTTGCATATTGTCAAATTTGTTCCGGTAAAATTTTGACAATTATATGAGCCGCAATGTTTGCATTTGTATATAGGTTGCGCCGAACCGGACGCCGCGCAAGACCATTCGCAATTGGTACAACCAAACAGATCTCCCTTTATATACATCCTCTTGCTCCCCGGAATCAATGCTTTTGATATGGAAGGATCAGGTCCGTCGCTTGATTTTTTATTTATATCCGATGGGTCATAGTTGCATAATCCTATGCCTAAACATACAATACAAAATAAACCGCCTCCAAAACAAATTAAAAGGACATACCATTTATCCAATGCGGATAAAAAATGTTTAATCAAAGAGTCTTCACCAAGATTGAAAAGATCTTTTAAAAGAACCACAATGCCGAGTAAAAGCAATAAAATGCCTATAATTATAAATATAATGCCGAAAACTTTTGGCGCTTTACCGGTTTTTTTTGTTTTATTTTTCTCATCCATATGTTAGCCCTTAAACAGGTATTAAACTACCAATTTGGTAATTTATAATTATATTATTACCAAAATGTTAATATGTCAAATGTTATGACAAATAAAATTATTTTAGGAGAACGATTAAGGGAGCTGCGTGAAGAACGCGGTATGACTCAAAAAGAATGCGCTGCAAAATTCGGTTTGAACAGCGTGACGTATCTCCATTATGAAAAAGATCAACGGGAGCCTCCTCTTGCTCTGCTTGCGGAGTTTTCCCGTTTTTACGGCGTATCGGTCGACTATTTGTTGGGACTTACGGATATTTGAGAAATTTTCTGCAGTGCTAATTGCCGATTGCAAATTTTTGATTGCACAAAATTTCACTCTGCTTATTACACAAAACTCCTACTCTTTAACAGGTTTTTGAAAAATCAGTTGGTAAAACTCAAACAAATTCGAACACTTTTTATTGTATATTTGCGTGTTCTGTTATTATAAAATCCTCTCTTGCGACGCACATATCCGCAAGGTCTTCGCCGGATCCGCCCTACTTTTTACCACCTGTTGTCATAGCAATACACAGTGTCGGTGAGAGTCCTTCCGTATAAAATGACAACCTAACTTGGTTCAAGTTAGGTTGACAGTGGTGCCGGTGGTCGGACTCGCCTTACAGCGATTGTTAGCCGAAGGCTCTATCGCGTGCAGGACACGAGTGGATTGCATAGCAATACACAGTGTCGGTGAGAGTCCTTCCGTATAAAATGACAACCTAACTTGGTTCAAGTTAGGTTGACAGTGGTGCCGGTGGTCGGACTCGCCTTACAGCGATTGTTAGCCGAAGGCTCTATCGCGTGCAGGACACGAGTGGATTGCATAGCAATACACAGTGTCGGTGAGAGTCCTTCCGTATAAAATGACAACCTAACTTGGTTCAAGTTAGGTTGACAGT
>CANREO010000087.1 GCA_947629635.1 uncultured Clostridia bacterium | reverse complement strand
GCCATATCCGTCAGCTATTTTTTGCAGTTTTTCGCCTCTGTTTTTTGCAAGATGATTAAATTTTATCTTCTTTCCCAATTTGACAAATGGCAAGCACGCTATCTTCATGGCATACTTGAACTTTGTACGGGATACGGTATTTTTGTCTGTTGCGGCGCTTTCGGCGCTCTCATTGCGCTTATATTCGATGTCAAGCGTGCGCTGCATTTCGGCTTTGAGCGCCGCGCTGTGCGCTTTGACGCTGAACAAGGGCGCTTTTTCGCCCAAAATTATGTTGTCTGCGGCGCTGAGCACGTCCACTAGTTTAAAATGCTGATGGATCATCCCTATGTTATGAGCAAAAGCGTCTTTGGGAGATTTGATCACAACTTCTTTGCCGTCAATAAAAATCTGACCCTCGTCGGGGAAATAAATGCCCGCGATCATATTCATCAGCGTAGTCTTTCCGCTTCCGTTTTCCCCTAAAATAGAAAGAATCTCACCTCTTTTTACGTCGAGATCCACATTTTTATTGGCGACCACCTCTCCGAAAGTTTTAGTGATGCCTTTAAGCTCGATAGCAACGGTCTTTTCCATTACTGTTATCTCCATATGCGATAAAGCGATTAGACGGAGCAAACGCTCCGTCTAATCGTTATATTTGTGTGATTATTTATCCGGCGTCCAATTGTCCGTTGCGGAGTATATCTCGTTTGCAAGCGTAATTCCGTCTATTCTGAGATCGAAATACGGAGCGGAGATAAACTCGGACTCATGGAAATATCCTTCCGACACTGCCTCGTGAGTTTGTTCAAACATGTATGATGTGACAGGCTGTCCGGCTACCGTAAATTTGCTTGTGTCAAACACATGAAGTTCGCCCTTCGCAAGTTTACCGCGGAGCTCGATGACCTTTTGCAATGTACCGGCTGCAACCGTGTCCGCATTGAGGTTGGTGAGTACGACGGAACCGGTTTCGATCGTGCCGAGCCAATCGTCGTCAATCGCCTGATTCTTGACAGTTTGTGCAATGATGTACTTGATATAAGGAGTCCAATTGATCCTGGAAGACACAAGGAATGTGTCGGGGCAGGATTCGATCGTGCTGCCGTTGTATGAGACATTGGGGATACCGGCCTCTTCGCAAGCGGACGGTGCGCCCATGGAATCCGCGTGTTGGCTGATGAGTGCACAACCTCTGTTAATGAGGTACTCGGCTGCGGTCTTTTCACGAGTGACGTCATACCAGCTGCCCGTAAAGCTGACTTCCATTACCACATTGGGGACAATGCTTCTCACGCCAAGGAACCAGGAGGTGTAACCGGAGATGACTTCAGCATATGTGAATGCGCCGACGTAACCTATCTTGATATTATTGTTAGCGTCCTTTTGATTGGCCTTGATTTGACCTTTTTCGTCCATCTCTTTGAGTTTCATGCCCGCAACGACGCCGGCAAGATAGCGACCTTCGTAGATGGAAGCAAACGCATTGTGGTAGTTTTCGGGAATCGTAACATTATCGTCCACATTACCTTGCGAATCTGTGTACTTCTCATTGTGTGCGTTTGTGCCGGTAGCATGGCAGAATTGCACATTGGAAAATTCATTCGCGGCTTGGATCATAAAAGGCTCGTGACCGAAGCTGTCCGCAAACACTACATTGCACCCTTGCTCAGCCAAATCTCTTGCAGCGGTGTAGCAATCGGTAGTTTCGGGGATATTGGTCTTTAAGATGAGATTTTTCTCTACAGAGAGGCCAAGTTGAATGATAGCGTTTTTGATTGCGTCGATAAAGTTTCTGTCATAAGTAGACTCTTCACCGTGCAAGCAGATTGCGCCGAACTTGAAATTTTCGGGAACCTCAAGGTCTGCATACGCTTCTTCGTATTCCGGCATGAAAATCTCATGTACTGCGTTTGTATTGTCCTTGTGGCAAGCCACGAGACATACGCACAGAATTGCTACAAGCGCAATGCAAGCCACAATTGCAAATAATCTCTTTTTCATTGTTTTCTCCTTATTTTTTGCCTTTTGGCATTATTTTCTGAAAGTGAGCGAGTCATCGGACATGCTGTCCACGATGGCAAGGCTTTCCACGCGTACACCGCTCTTGCGCAATGCGTCGCCGCCGCCTTGGAAGCCCTTCTCAATGGCGATCGCGCAACCCACAAGGCAAGCGCCTGCCTGCTCGATGAGGCTTATCAATCCGTGCACCGCTGCGCCGTGCGCAAGAAAATCGTCGACAATAAGCACTCGATCGCTCGAAGAAAGAAACTCCTTGTCGACAAGCACCGTATTAACGTTGCCGTGAGTGTAACTTTTCACCTCTGCCTTGTAGCAATTGTCCGAAACGTTTGAAGTTTTGCTCTTCTTAGCAAAAAGCACCGGTGCGTGCAAATAGTGCGCCGCAGCGCATGCAATCGCAATACCCGATGCCTCAACAGTCAATATTTTTGTAACTCCGTCCTCGGAAAAACGCGCAGAAATCTCCTTTCCAACCTCATCGAGAAGATTTTCATCGATAAGATGATTCAAAAATCCGCTTACTTTGAGGACCTGCCCGGGATACACTTTGCCGTCTCTCAAAATACGCTCTTCCAAAAGTTGCATGTTGCACTCCTCCCCACAATATCTTGTGGTTGTTACGGACTTTATACCGCAGTTATTGTGCATTTGCCAGAGTTGCCCACAGATGATATGTGAATTGTACTAAATTAAAACAACCGTGTCAAACAAATTGAGGGTGCGTCGACATTTTTTTTGAAAAAAGCACAAAAAGTATTCTCATTCTGTTTTTTTCGACAATCCTATGTTATTTTACAAAAAATAAGCCCACCGACCGGTGGGCTTAAGTTTACTCTGTCAGAAACGCTTTGCACGCGTTTTCAAGCGCGCGGCAGATGTCGAGAGCATTTTCAAGATCTTTGCCGCGAGTGATCACTCCGTGATGCGCCAGGAAACACGCCGGCGCGTCGCCTATGACGGCAAGCACATTTTTGACAAGCTTCTTTGTGCCGGGAAGCGCGGCCGCAGCGCACGGGATCTCGTTGCCCAATATATCGCGGTACTGTTCGGGCACGGGCAACGCGTTGCCCATCGCCGCCAATATACAACCGTAAAACGGATGGGTGTGCACAGTTGCGCCGACATCGGGATTGCCCTTCAACAGCGCGGCATGTATGCCCTTTTCGCTTGTAGCCTTGTCGGTACCCGTCCACTCGAGGGTCTCCATGTCGACCTTGGCGATTTGCTCGGGCTTTAGCATTTCATAGTCAAGCCCCGAAGGTGTGGCAAGCATAAATTTGTCGTCGAGTTTAACGGCAATATTGCCCCAGGTGCCCTGCACCAACTTTTCATCGAGCATACGCACGCCCGCGTCCTTTATGGACTGAGCAATGGCCTTTTCTTCATCGGTGACAATGGCGCTCTGTCTCTCTTCCTTTTTCTCTTCGGGTTTCTCCTGCTCCGCTCCGTCGCCTTGAGCCTGCTCCGCCTCTCTATGCTGATCCTGATTTTTCTTGGAATACTTGAGTTTGTAGACCACATGTTCGAGGAAGGCGTTTATTCCTTTCATACCCTGCGTGCCTCCCTTCGGCTCCGCAAGGATCTCGGCATTTGTAGCCTTGTCAAGCACCAACGTCGCGGTGTATACTTCGTCGAGAGTGCGACCCGTAACGACCGCGCCCGCGTCAGGCATAAAAACCGAGTTGCGTTGACCGGCTATGCAAGGCACGATCTCCGCCGCAACATTTTTAGATGCGCACTTCACCGTGACGCCGCACACTTGCGCCATGTCGTCCAAAATGGGCCTGAGAGTGCGCCTCTTTGAGGAAAATTGCAAAATGCTGTCGCTGTCGACAATGGCCGCCGCATTTACCTTTTTGTCTTGCCTTATCACGCAGAAAAGTATGACGGCCGCAGCTTGAAAATTGCCCTCGAAGGATTCGATATTTTTGTCGTTGACAAAGACTATATCCTTTTCTTGGATATTCGAATAGTCCGCGTCCGAAGTCGTGATGAGTATACCGTCGCCTTCTCTCAAGGCAACGTACCCCGATTGAAGATACTTTTTGTCAAAAAGCATCTTTGCATATTTATTGATGTTTGCAACTGAAACCTCGTTCATAACAGCTCCTTCCGCCAAGCGGATTTATATATTGTTATTATAATAGTAACAAAAATTTTAAATAATTAAAAGGGTATTTTCAATTTTTTGAAATTTTTTTTCCATATGTATAAAATAGGCGGCCAAAAAGAGTTTGTGTAATCGCTTCCTTATGAAAAAAAGCCGAGTTTATCGGCTTTTTGGCGGAAGCGAAGGGATTCGTAGAAGGCTTGGGCGGACGCCCCTACCTTCGTAATAGCGGAGCATGTGAGCTCGCTCACTTATGCGTAGCGTCAGCCCTACAGGGGTTCGCTTGGCCTTGCCAAGCCACAAACGGAGTTTGTGTAATCGCTTCCTTATGAAAAAAAGCCGAGTTTATCGGCTTTTTGGCGGAAGCGAAGGGATTCGTAGAA
>CANREO010000086.1 GCA_947629635.1 uncultured Clostridia bacterium | reverse complement strand
TGTTTTCTCCCTCGCCTATGCCGTTCAAAGGGCAACCGAGCACCGAAATTTTTATGGGCTTATCGACCGTTGCCGTGATACGCTCCACTTCGTTTGCGAGTTTTTCGACGTCTATACATGTGCGAGCGCATGTTGGGCATGAAACTACTTCTGCGGAATTTTTTGTTATGCCCAATGTTTGCAATATCTTTTTTGCCGCAAGCACTTCCTCGACTACGTCTGCGGTCAGCGAAACTCTAATTGTATCGCCTATACCTTCGCCCAGCAGCGTCCCTATGCCTATCGATGATTTTATCAACCCGGTACGCAACGTACCTGCCTCCGTAACGCCGATATGCAACGGATAATCGCACATAGAGGCGAGAAGCCTATTCGCGGCTATATTGACTCGCGTATCGCTCGCTTTTATTGCGATCACGATGTCGCGCATTCCATATCTTTCAAACATATTTGCGCACTCGAGAGCACTTTCGACAAGCGCCCTCTCCTCGTCCATACCCTTGTACTTTTGCGCCAACGAGCCTCCGTTTACTCCGACTCGTACGGGTACACCTAAATCTGTCATATGCTTCGCAAGGGATTCTATCTCCGAAAATTGCGTCATGTTTCCGGGATTTATCCTAAGTTTGGCGGCTCCGCCGTCCAGCGCCATGTGCGCAAGTTTATAACTATAATGTACATCCGCGATGAGTTCCAGCCCAGTACGTCTTACGATTTCTTTGAAAGCTGCTGCGGAGTCTTCGTCCGGGACGGCAATGCGGATCAGGTCGCAACCTACGGCTTTAAGGCTCTCGATCTGCGCGATGCAGCCGTCGATGTCAGTTGTTTTTTTATTGAGCATAGACTGCACGCTGATCGGCGCGTTACCGCCGATTTTTATGCGTCCTACGCTGACTTGTCTGGTTTGTCTTCTCAATTTATTCACCGTTTCGATTGTATTTTACACTCTTCTATGCGACGCTTTCGACGCACTACGTTTTGACGAGATGGAATATATCCAAAAATACCGCTAACACAAGCAACAGTATCAGCCCAACTGTGTGTATCACCGCTTCCACTTTGCGCGGAACAGGTTTTCTGAACACCATTTCTATGGCCGTAAACAACATCCGACTGCCGTCCAACGCCGGAAACGGCAACAGATTCATCACGGCCAGATTGGCGGATATGATGGCGGTCACGTACAGAAAACTATCAAATCCCAGTGCCGAAACCTTTGCTATCGTTCCTATCGTCGTTATTGTTCCGCCGGCTGTCTCCAATCCGACTTTGCCTGTGATCAAAGCGCCCAATGACGCCAGGATCTTGAACACTATGAAAAAACTGAAGCCGAATGACCTGCCCAAAGCCAGAAAAAACGGCAATTTTGCACGCGCTATGCTTCTTGTGATCCCGAAGCCGTAGCTGTAATAACCCGTCATATCTTCTGCCTTGACGCCGCGTTTTACGGTTGCGCTTCGCGCCGCGACCAACTCGCCATTATCGTTTTTTTCGGCTATCTCAACTGTTATATTGTCCTCATAGTCGTATGATTTGGCAAAATTTTGCCATTCTACGGGATCGGACAACGCCTCGCCGTTTACCGAGATTATATAGTCGCCTTCTTCGAAGGGATTATAGTAGAATTTAGACGCTTTGAATTTGATATGTTTGCCGTCTCTCAGCACTATAAATTCCGCGCTGTCGCCCAGTCCGTCCATCACTTTAAGGTCTTCTTCCAACATGATGTTGACTTGCTTGCCGTTTATACCCAATATCGCGTCGCCTTGTTTGAACGCATTTGTGGCGTCTCCGGCAGCATGTGTGCTGATGACGTACGGCAATATCTGCCCATATGCGCTGAAGTAAATCGTTATTATGATTATTGCGCTTATGAAATTCATAAATGCGCCGGCGAAAAGCACAATGAGCCTTTTCCATGCTTTTTGATTGTTGAAAGCTTGCGGATCTTTGACTATATTGCCGTTTTCGTCTTTGATCTGATTGCCCTGCTCGTCCAGCATTGCGCCGTCGGCATCCTCTCCGTGAAAGGCACAAAATCCGCCGATGGGAAATGGCCGTAAGGTAAACAGCTCGCCGTTCTTTTTATTTTTCTTTTTGATTATAGCGGGTCCGAAGCCGATTGCGAACTCGTCGATCTTAAATCCAAGCAATTTGCCCGCCGTATAGTGACCCAACTCATGGAGTATTATCATAACCATGAGCGCAAGAAGCGCTACGATCACGTATCCTATATATTTGAAAACTTCGGCCGCGGTAACGGCGGATAAAGCATATTGCACTATTTTGCTCCTATCATAGAATAAGTGTATTTTCTTGCACGCTCATCTATGCCAAGGATATCCTCGAGTTCCACATCGCCTATGCTATCGAATTTCGTAAGCACCCTTGCAAGCGTCTTGGATATATCGCCGAATTTTATCTTACCCTTAAGGTATTCTTCGACAAGCACCTCGTCGGCGGCAGAAACGGCTATACATGCGCCTTCGCCCATTCTTGCGGCCGCCATGGCAAGCGCTAGACAGGGATAGCGTGTGAAATCCGGAGTCGAAAAACTCAGATTTGCAAGCTTATCAAGCTTAAGAGGATTGACTGAATCTACCCCGTGATCGGGATAATATAATGCGCTTTCTATAGACAACTTCATGTCGGGCACGCTGAGCAACGCCTTCATTCCGCCGTCCGTAAATTCGACCAATGAGTGAATTATGCTCTCTCTGTGCATTAGTACGTCCACTTTATCGGCGCCTACTTCGAAAAGTCTCATAGCTTCTATGATCTCAAGTCCTTTGTTGAACAGCGTAGCGCTGTCGACGGTGACTTTTTTGCCCATGCTCCAAACCGGATGCCTGAGCGCTTCTTCCGGTTTGACGTTTGCCAGTTTATCCAACGGCACATCTCTCAGCGCGCCGCCGCTTGCCGTAAGTATAAGCCGACGCACTTGCTTTATAGGCTCCCCTTTCAAGCATGCGAAAATCGCAGAATGCTCGGTGTCCAACGGCAAAATTTTGCCGCCATACTTCTTTTCGAGCGCTTTTAGATGTCTGCCTGCGCAAACGATCGTTTCCTTATTCGCTATCGCAAGAGTGCCGCCGCGCTTAAGCGTGGCTACTGCCGCCCAAAGTCCCGCGATCCCACTGACTGCCAAAACGACGATATCGCTTGGCTGAGCAGCCGTTTCCTCCAATGATGATAGGCATTTTGTAAAGTTTTTATCCTCTAAAATGTCAAATAGCGAACTTTGCACTTCGACCGCTCCGCTTGGAAAGTAATAATGATTGGGAGAAAATTTTTCTATCTGCTCTCTCAACAGGTCTTCGTTGGTATAAGCCGAAAGACCGACCACCTTAAAGGCGTCGGGATGCTTTTCGATAACTTCGAGGACCTGTCTTCCGACGGATCCTGTGCTGCCGAGGACGGTAACAGTTTTCATTATTTCCTCACAGACGCGACAAAATTGCTATGTCGCGTCGACGAATATCGATCAATATCCGTATATTATGCTGAAAGATATAAGCAAAACGACTATGCAATAAAGCACGCTGTCCACTCTGTCGAGTATTCCGCCGTGTCCGGGGAATATTTTGCCGTAGTCTTTTATGCCTATAGCTCGTTTAATGCGCGACGCCGCCAAATCGCCGAATTCGGAAACGGCGCCGCAAATCATACCCAAAACGAGATACACCAGCGCGCTCTTCCACATCCATCCCTCCTCGCTATGTGCAAAGAAGGGCAAATAGCCGTTGTGAGCGGCAAAGTTCGGAGCAATGCTCCCCACGTATTCGAACACCAACCAAAACAAAATGGCAAGTACCATTCCGCCAAACACGCCGCCTACGGCGCCGGCAACAGTCTTTTTGGGGCTGATCTTAGGACAAAGTTTTTTGCCCTTTATAGTCACTCCGAAAAGATATGCGAAGGTATCGCTGCCAATTATGGGCACTATGATCGCAAACAAGATCGCAAAAAATGCTCCGTATTTATAACTTAATACCCATGCCGCCGAAAAAAACAGCGCCGGATAAACCAACAGAAATATGTTTGCAAACAGATCCGAAAGTCCGCAAGCGCGCTTATCGATCTCGGAGCCCATTTCGGATGACGAGTCTGACGGTCTGAAAGTAAATATAGTGAGCGTCAAAATGGCGCAAACAAGAAATACTATCAACAGTCCTTGAAGCCCGACGCTCGCTTCTCTGCCGGCGCCGAGATATGTTTGCATAAGGTAAAATGTCGGATATGACGCGACAAGCATGACGCATACCGGAGCTATAAACATCTTATAGCCCGCCGACATAAGACTCTTTCTCATCTCATATACGGCGCCGAATGCGAACAGTACGATCAGCAAATCTATAAAAATTTCGCTGACAAAATACCCAAGCACCATAACGGCAGCAAGCATAAGCACCAAAATAACCGACGTCAGATGTCTCACCATAATTCATCTCCCGAATTTGCGATTGCGCCTCGCAAATTCCTCAAGTATAGCGTATGCGTCGTTTTCGTCCATATCGCACCACAGTTTG
>CANREO010000085.1 GCA_947629635.1 uncultured Clostridia bacterium | reverse complement strand
CAAGCGGCATGTCGTATTGCCATCCCGACAACATGATCATTGCCGCCGCCAGCGTCTCTCGAAGGGGCGCGTCTCCCAAAAGAGCACGATATCCTCGCTTGTGTAAACCTTCTCCGGAACAGTCGAGAGTCAAAGTCGCAATATCGTTTTCTATGCTCACTTCAAATCTGTATCCCTCGCCGTCTTCGGTCACAGTGCTGAGTCTGTATCTCTGTTTCAATGCATCTACCGCCGCCTTTTTGGCAACAGATTGGATCGCCGACAGCGCAAACAGTTTGCAGGCGCGCGATTTGGCGTTTATTTGGCGCAGTCGTGAAGCGCCGCCGCGCAGAGAGCGTCGCTCTCGTCTACGCCCGCCCTGCGCGCGTTTTCGGGCAAAAGTTCTTCGACGCACACAGCCTTTACCCCGTCGTAGAGCTCGTCAAAATCGCTACACTCGAAGCGTGAAAGAACGATACGCACCCTGCTCGCAGTGCGCAAGAAGATATTTGCTCGCGCTACATCCGAAAAGGATCCGTCAAAACAGATCCTGCCGAAGTTCGCGCCCTTGGGGGAATACCCAAGCGCGAGCAACTCTCTCTTTGCGACAGCCTCTATGCCGCTTGCCGCCGAAACCTCTATTTCGAAATTTCCGTCAAAAAAACTCATATATGCATACTCAACAAATCGTTGATCACCTCGCCGGCCGCCGTCATACCGGCAATGGCAGGCGCATAACTGATACTGCCGGGGACATGTCTGCCGCTCTCATACAACGCGTTTTGGGGCTTTACCGGAGCCTCTTTGGAATAAATTACTTTTAATTTGCGTATGCCTCTGGCCTTGAGTTCCTTGCGCATGACTTTTGCAAGCGGACAGACGCTCGTCCTATATATATCCGTCACCTCGAAGTTTGTGCCCAATTTGTTGCCCGTCCCCATACAGGAAATTATAGGCACATTCATCCGCACAGCGCGCTCTATAAGCGTCAGTTTCGCCGTAACTGTGTCCATTGCGTCCACAATGTAATCGTACTCGGAGAGTTCCACTCTGTCTGCCGTGTCGGGCATATAGAACAAATCGTATTTTGACGTTTTGCAGTTGGGATTTATGCTCAATATGCGCTCTATGGCCACGTCCGTCTTCAGTCTGCCCACGGTATCCGTCGTCGCCAAGATCTGCCTGTTGAGGTTTGACTCGCCGAAGCTGTCGTTGTCCAATACACCGATCCTACCGATGCCGCCGCGCACCAAGCCCTCGACTACATAGCCGCCTACGCCGCCCAATCCGCATACCAAAACGGCAGCGGAAGCCAATTTGTCCGCTCCGTTGCCTATAAGCATGCGTGTGCGCGTAAAAATGTCCGTTTGAAGCTCCATAACTCAATTTTACACTAATCTTGCCAACTCATACGTGTTTCCCCGAAAGGCTCAAATCTCTTCGCCAGGAAAAAAATATGCTTCAGCAAGACCTTGCCAAGCATTTAAAAGTTTCGAAAAGCACTATTTCCGGTTGGGAGGTGGGCAGAAATCAGCCCGATTACGACATACTCATCGAGTTGAGTATTTTCTTCGGCGTATCGGTCGACTACTTGATAGGAAGAAGAAATTATTGACAGCCGAAAGGCTGTTTTTTTGTTGAAATCTCAAAAGTTTGCATTTATTGTTCCTGTCCCGAGATCATTCCTCTCGCAAAATGCAAAAGTCTGTCTTGCGCCGAGCGAGACAGCCTATCGTAAATATCCAATATTTCGGGTCGCGCGACTCGCGCATTGTCAAAAAGGTCGGATTCGCTTTCTCTGTCCAACAAAACATCAACGCTTACGTCAAAAAACTCCGCCACGCGTATGAGCAAATCGTAATTCATTTCATTTCTTCCCATCTCATAGTGAGACAACGCGGCGCGCGAGATGCCGAGTTTATCCGCAAGCTCATCCTGCGTCAATTTCATTCTGCGTCTCAAAATCCTCAAATTTTCCATGTCAATATAATAACTCTTTTAAGTCAATGTTCCAAAATATAACAAAATTTATCGAAAATGCTATAATTTATATCAAATATACACCATATTTGATATTATCTATATCTCAATGCTAGCAATTATATATATGACATAATTGCGGTATTTGACGTCGGAGCAATGCATTGCGCAGTAAAATTATACTAACCAAGTCTATACATAAGGTAAAATTCTATTCAAAAATTCCCCTGTATAGCTGCCCTTCGTCCTTGCGATCTGCTCGGGTGTGCCCGTCGCGATCACTCTTCCGCCTCTGTCGCCGCCGTTGGGTCCGAGATCGATGATATAGTCTGCCACCTTGATGACGTCAAGATTGTGCTCTATGACGACAACGGTATTGCCCTGCTCCACAAAGCGTTGCAAAATTCCCAGAAGTTTGGCGACGTCGTGAGTATGCAAACCCGTTGTGGGTTCATCCAAAATATACACCGTCTTGCCGGTCGAGCGTCTGGAAAGTTCCGTTGCGAGTTTCACGCGTTGAGCCTCTCCGCCGGAAAGCGTCGTCGACGCCTGCCCAAGCTTGATATAACCCAGTCCCACATCGTTAAGCGTGGTTATTTTATTTCTTATTTTCGGAATATTTTCAAAAAAAGAACATGCTTCTTCGACGGTCATGTCAAGCACGTCGCTGATATTTTTGCCCTTATAGCGCACTTCGAGCGTCTCACGATTATATCTCGCGCCCTTGCATACCTCGCACGGGACATAGATATCGGGCAAAAAGTGCATTTCGATCTTTATTATACCGTCTCCGGCGCAATGTTCGCACCTGCCTCCGCTTACGTTAAAGGAGAATCTGCCCGATTTGAAGCCTCTGGCTTTGGCGTCCGGAAGGCTTGCAAACAGTTCTCTTATAGGAGTAAACACCTCAGTATACGTCGCCGGATTGGAACGCGGAGAGCGCCCTATCGGACTTTGATCGATATTTATGACCTTGTCCACAAACTCCAACCCCTCTATAGAGCCGTATTTGCCCTCCGGCAACCTACTGCCCATAAGTCTGTTTGAAAGCGCGGGATAGAGTATGTCGTTTATGAGGCTGGATTTGCCGCTGCCCGAGACCCCGGTAATGCACGTAAATGTGCCTATGGGGATATCGACATCAATATTGCGAAGGTTATTTTGGCGAGCGCCGCGTATGCTCAACTTTCCGCCCGTACCCTGTCTTCTGGCGATCGGGACTTCTATGCGATATTCGCCGCTCAGATATTTTCCCGTTACGGACTTCTCGCAAGCAATGATATCATCCACACTGCCGGCAGCCACTATCTCGCCTCCGTGGACGCCCGCTCCCGGTCCCACATCCACGATATAGTCGGCATTGCGCATCGTGTCCTCATCATGTTCCACGACAATCAGGGTATTGCCAAGATCGCGCAGATTCTTCAAAGAAGCAAGCAACATTTCGTTGTCCTTTTGATGAAGACCTATGCTCGGTTCATCCAAAATATACAGGACCCCGGTAAGACCGCTTCCTATTTGAGTGGCAAGTCTTATACGCTGGGATTCGCCGCCCGAAAGCGTCGCTGCAGAACGAGAAAGCGTCAGATAATCGAGACCCACGTTTACCAAAAAATCCAATCTTGCCCTTATCTCTTTCAACACTCTGTCCGCGATCAAATGCTGCGTAGAGCTAAGCTCCAATTTGCCCAAAAATTCGCTGAGTCTGCTGACGGACAACTTTGTCATCTCGTCGATATTCATGCCGCCTACGGTTACCGCCAACGCCTCAGGTTTGAGTCGCTTGCCTTTGCATACGGAGCACGGCACCTGCTTCATGTATTTCGAAATTTCGTTTTTTATCATCTCGGAGTCGGTCTCGTTGAAGCGACGCATGAGGTTGTTCGCTATGCCTTCGAAGCTGGCGTTATAGAAGCCGCTGAAAGTGCGCGAATTGTACTCCATCGGTATCCTGTCGCCGTCGTTGCCGTAAAAGATGATGTCCAGTATGTTTTTTGGCAAATCCTTGACGGGCGTATCCAACGAAAAACCGTATGCTTTCGAAAGCGCCTTAAACTGCGCTCCGGTCATATTCATGGGATCCAAAAGCCAACCGGACGCTTTTATTGCGCCCTCGGCCAGGCTTTTGTTTCGATCGACGATCAAAAGATCAACGTCGATTTCCTGTCTGAATCCGAGACCGCCGCATTCGGGACAAGCCCCGTATGGATTGTTGAAAGAAAACAGACGCGGCGTCAACTCCTCAAACGAAAGCCCACAGTCGGGACATGTGTAGTTTGTCGAATACAACGTCTCTTGCCCGTCAAAATCGGCTATTACAAGCCCCTCGGACAGTTTGATCGCGGTCTCGATCGCCTCGCTGAGACGGCTTTGAACGCCATCGCGCACAACTATCCTGTCGATGACGACGCTTATTGTATGTTTGACGTTTTTGTCCAACTTGATCTCTTCGTCAAGAGTATAGGCGCTTCCGTCTACTCTTACGCGCACGTAGCCGGCGCGCTTGAGTTGTTCGAGTTCTTTTCTGTATTCTCCCTTTCTGCCACGCACTATCGGGGCAAGCAATTGCAATTTTGCGCCTGT
>CANREO010000084.1 GCA_947629635.1 uncultured Clostridia bacterium | reverse complement strand
TGGTGGAGGCAACAGGACTCGAACCTGTGACCTCACGGATGTGAACCGTGTGCTCTAACCAACTGAGCCATGCCTCCGAATTGCCGCTCATGCGGCAAGCTAATTACATTTTGTACATTCTTTTACGAGCGGCTTCGGCCTTCTTTTTACGCTTGACGCTGGGCTTCTCGTAAGCCTCTCTTTTGCGGAGGTCGCCGATGATACCGTCACGGGCGCATTTTCTCTTGAAACGACGAATAGCGTTTTCAAGCGTCTCGTTTTCACCAACTTTGACTGTGGACATCTGTTTTCACCTCCCTGTTTATAAAGTCATACCATTACATTATACATATTTTACGAAATATGTCAACCAAAAATTGCGCATGCGCCTCTCAAAGTTTTACCGATCCGAGAACCATTTGGTTTTATTGCGCTCGACGCAAAAACTCTGCCGTACGTTCTTTTTGCGGGTGCATAAATATCTGCTCGGGAGATCCCTGCTCCACTATGACGCCGTTTTCCATAAAAACGACTTTATTGGCGACTTCGCGCGCAAATTGCATTTCATGAGTGACAACGATCATGGTCAGACCGTCGGCGGCAAGTTGTTTCATTACGTTAAGCACCTCTCCCACCATTTCGGGATCGAGAGCGCTTGTAGGTTCGTCAAACAAAATGACTTCGGGGCTCATGCAAAGTGCGCGCGCAATGGCGACGCGTTGTTTTTGGCCGCCGCTGAGTTGGCGCGGCTTTGCCTTGACAAAGGATTCCATCCCAACGCGTTTCAGATATTGCATGGCTATCTCACGCGCTTCGTTGCTCTTCTTATGCAGAACATGTTTAAGCCCCACCATACAATTTCCAAGCACAGTAAAGTTGTTGAAAAGGTTGAATTGCTGAAATACCATACCTACTCTTTTTCGGTATTCATCAGGTCGTTTTGTATGCGTAATGTCCTCATTGTGAAATTTGACGCGCCCCACTGACGGCGATTCAAACAAATTTATGCACCTTAGCAACGTGCTCTTGCCGCTGCCTGACGGTCCGATAATGCAGGTGACGTCTCCCTTCTCGACCGTGAAATCGATATCCCTCAAAACGCAATTGTCGCCAAAGCTCTTCCCCAAATGTTCGACAACGATTATGGTTTGATCCGTATGTATATCGGCACTATCGTTTTCGTCGGCATGCTTCAATATATTTGCGCTCGTATCTTCTATCATCCTATGCCTCCCTCCTCGCGAACAAACGAGTCCGCGTCCATATTTTGCGAACCGAGCACCTTAAAGTTCTTTTTGCCATCCATTTTCCGTTCAACAAATCTCAATAGCATACTTATGCCGAATGTGAGCACAAAATAGATGATCGCAACAAGAAGATATGTGGCAAAGGTTTGATAGTTTATAGATACTATCGTGCGCGCCTGGAAAAACAATTCGGTAAAACCTATAACGTTTAGCACGGACGTATCCTTAATGTTGATGATAAATTCGTTTGCGATGCTGGGAAGTATATTTCTCAGCGCTTGCGGTATGACAATATAAAACATGGTTTTTCCATGCCCCATGCCTATGGCGTGCGCTCCTTCGAACTGTCCCGAATCTATGGAAATTACGCCGCCACGCACGATTTCCGCCATATATGCGCCCGTATTTATGGATACGATAATAAGTCCGCTTACTGTGACGTCCAGCGTAGCGCCTCCGTTAAGCAACGCAAAGCCCCAGAAAATCACCATCGCTTGGACCATCATCGGAGTGCCTCTGAACACCTCGATGTATGCGGCAAGTAAGAAATCTCCCACTCTCTTCATCGCTCGCAAAAACTTATTTTTGGGTTTCGGCATCGTGCGATATGTGCCTATAAGTATTCCTATCAGCAGTCCTATGACAGTGCCTACAAGGGCGACGAGCAAAGTATAGCCCACGCCCTTGAAAAGCATCGGATAGTATTCTTTCAAAATTTCAATGATCATAAAAATTTTACGCCTCTATGTTGTTCCCCGACGCCAAAGCAATTGCCCGTTGCATCATTTCATCTCTTTGCTCTTGAGTGATGGCAGCCAGCGCTTCGTTTATTTTCTCTCTCAAACTATTGCCTTTTTTCATTCCGACCGCAATTGCGACGTCCGCGTCCGTTGCTACAAAGCCGCCTCCGTCAGGCGCATTATTTTTCAGGTGAATATATGTGAAGTTAGAATTGGAAGCGCAATTTTCAAGCGCGCCTGGCTCCTCGGCGATATAGCCGTCAACCGCGCCGGAATTCAAGGCGTTGATCATTGCCGGGAAATCCGCCAAAGGCGTTTGCCTCGATATGTCGTATTGCGCGCCCTGCATCCTTAACGCGTCATCATGGAATGTGCCTTGCTGCGCTACGATTTTTGCGTTTTTGCCCTTAAAATCGTTCAAATTTTCCGCACTTGCAAATTCGCCGTTGCTGCGCACTACGATGACCAAATTGCTCTGATAATACGGCGCCGAAAAGTCTATCGCCTCACTACGTTCGGCAGTGGGGCTCATACCGGCAATAATGAAGTCCACAGTTCCGGCATTGACCGCAGGGATCAAAGCGTCCCAACCCATTCTGACCACTACGAGCTCTTTGCCAAGCGCCTCCGCTATTTTTTTGGCGATCATTACGTCATACCCATTGGCATATTTGCCGTTGTCATGCTTATAATTTGTGTCAAAGATCGGCACAGCTCCGTTTTCATCATCCAATTGAGTGTAATTGAAAGGGGCATATGCGCATTCCAGCCCTACGTATAGCTTGTCGTCGTCCTTTCTGTGACACGCGGTAAATACGACGCAAAGCGCCGCAGCAATGCAAATGACCGTCAAAATAACGATCGCTTTTTTCAAGATGTTTCTCATGGTTGTTACTCCAAATCGTATTTAATCGGAGTGAGACTTGCTTTTGCCTGTGCGGATAAAAAAACCGCAACAAGCGAGCGCCATATTGCGGAATAAACAACAATATCGATAGCTCTCCACTTGCGTGACAGTCCGACGCATATTCTACGCCGTCCCAGCACAATCGCCCTTCAGACAGACCGATTGCACTTCGGTGGCTTCCCCTTTGCCGTTTGCGCGTATGTCTGAGCGCGCAAATTTGTCATGAAAGCCACAACCTCTATCCAATTATGGTGGTATGATATCACACTTGAGGGCCGCTGTCAAACGCTATGAGTAAATTTTTGCGCAGTTTGTCAAAATATGTGCAAATTATAAAAAAAGGGCCGCGATGATACGCAGCCCTTATAAAAATTTATGCGATCAGTGCTCGAAGCGCGATGTGTCTGTGCATTCGACGACGGTGCTGAACACCTTGTCAAAGCGTCTGAGCGCTTCATCGATGATCTCGTCGGTATCCGCCATGGAAGTGTACAAACGGGATCCTGCGAGAGTGACAATACCGTTTGCCATATATGCGGCGCCCATTTGCTCCATTGCGACCTTCCTGCGAAGCATCTCGTTCTTATGCTTGAGCAGAGGAATAATTGAACCGAGCAGACTCATGTTGCTGAAGTCGTAACTCATTGCGCCGGTGCACTCGAGGTGAACGATGGAACCTTGATTGTAGACAACGTACGGCAGATTGTACTTCTTTACGAGTTCTTTAAGCCCTGCCGCAAGTCTATCGCCGGCCCTGCCTGCTTTTTCGCAAGCATTGTTCTTTTCTATCTCGCAAATCGCAAGATATCCCGCATATGAACTGAGGGGGTTTGCCGCCAGCGTGCCGCCCACATATGCCTTCTTGCCCATGCCCGCGACGCCCGCCGCCATGAGGCTGACATATTCCTTCTTGCCGCCGACGCCGCCGGCCGCCGGATAACCGCCTGCGACTATCTTGCCGAACACAGTGAGGTCGGGATACATATCTCTGTTTGTGCCCTGCACTTTGACCATCTTTGCCTTGCCGTCGACCATGACCTTTCTCTTTATCATCCAAGGCACATTCTTCTTGCGCCTGCTGTCATATATCTCGACAGGTTTATCGTTGTATTCGTATTTCTCACCGAAGAAATATCCTGCCGCGCCGTGAATGCCTACGCGGAAGCCTGTGACAACCTCGTCGAAGATAAACAATGCGCCGTATTTCTTTGCAAGGATGCGAGCTTTCTCGTTGTAATCGAAGTCCACGGGACGAGTGCCCGATTCGGGACCGACAGGCTCCACAATGACCGCAGCCGTGCCGCCGCGAAGTTGATTTTTGCGGAGCATTTTTTCGAGCATCTTGAGGTCGTTAGGCCTCACTTCGTCCGTCTTGCCATAGCTGCCGGGGATACCGTGCGACTCGAGGAACTGACGGCTTCCGGGGATCTTGAGCCCATACACCATTTGATCGGACCAGCCGTGATATGCGCCGCCGATCTTGATGACGCGCTTTTTCTTTGTTGCGCAGCGCGCAACTCTGATTGCCGCCATTACGGATTCCGTGCCGCTTCCGAGCATACGGAACATCTCGCACGCCGGCATGCACTCGTTGATTTTCTTTGCAAGGAGCAACTCGCCTTCATGGAATAGACCTGTGACGGGGCCGCAATTATTCAAAAGTTCGAAGACCTTCTCTCGCACTGCCGGGAAGTTGCTGCCCAAAATCGTGGGGCCGCCGGCCTGCAGAAAATCTATGTATTCGTTGCCGTCGCGGTCATACAAATATGCGCCTTCCGCTTTTTCCATGCACATGGGGAAGGGGTAGTTGAATGCGAGATTGTGTTGAACTCCGCCGGGGATATACTTCT
>CANREO010000083.1 GCA_947629635.1 uncultured Clostridia bacterium | reverse complement strand
TCGTCCACTTAACGCAGTAAAATTGCTCAATCCGCTTGGAGAAGCGCTCAGTATTATGAGGACTACGCTTTCGCACAGCATGCTCGAAACTTTGATGCACAACGTCAATCATTTTGTCGGCGAAGCGAGGTTGTTTGAGGTGGCGAGAGTGTATCTTCCGAAATCCTTACCGCTTCAAGACCTACCCGAGGAAAGGGAGAGAATTGCGTTGGGCATGTATGGCGAAAACGTAAATTATTTCACGTTGAAAGGCGCAGTGGAAAATATTTTCGACGCATTAAACGTTTATAATGCCGAATTCGTGCGTTCCTGCGAGCCGTTTTTGCATCCGGGCAGGAGCGCGGATATAATTGTCGACGGCAAAAAGATAGGATACATAGGCGAAGTGCATCCCGACGTCGCTGCAGATTACGGTTCAGATAATGTCAGACTTTATATAGGGGAGTTGGATGTCAATGACCTTCTTGAGATGGGTAGTTTGCAAAATCATCGCTTTGCGCCGTTTACGAAATATCCGGTCATAAAACGCGATTTGGCGCTCGTAGTGAAAGACGCGGTGTTCGCTGCCGATATGACTGCCGCAGTGATGAACGCCAAGATAGCGAATCTGACGGGCGTTAAAGTTTTCGACACATATAAGAGCGAGCAAATCGGCGCAGACAAAAAGAGCGTGGCGATAAGATTTTATTTTGCCAATCTCGAGCGCACTCTGACCGATGAAGAAATAAATGTAAGTATGGAGAAGATACTTTCTACACTCAAACGAAAGGTAGGCGCAAAGATAAGATAATGTTTGACAATAAAAGCCTAGCCACACTTGAATATCCGAAGATCCTGTCAGCGCTTGCCGGTTTTGCGCAGTCACAGGGCGGTAAGGACAGAGCGATCGCTCTCGTTCCGTGTGAGGATATTGCCTCTGCGGACTATGCTTTAAGAGAAACCGAAGAAGCAGACAGGGTGTTGTTTGAATATTCGCTCAATCCCTCGTTTGCCGTAGATGATATTTTAAGTGCACTCATCAAAGCAAAAAAAGGCTCTGTGCTGTCTATCAGGGAGATCATTGAGATAGGCAGGGCATTGAGAGTGGCACGGCGTCTGAAAAAGAGCATAAACACCGCAAAAGATATTCCGATTTTGCTCGGAATGGCCGCCATATTATATGAGAACGAAGAGTTGGAAAAGCGCATTTACGACGCCTTTTTGTCGGAAACAGAGGTGGCAGACAACGCCTCGGAAGAACTCAGGAATATTCGCATCCGCATACGCAGAATAAATGACAACGTGCGCTCCAAACTGCAACTGTTTATAACATCGCCGCAATATTCGAAATATTTGCAAGACAGCATTATTACCGTGCGCGGAGACAGATACGTCATTCCGCTAAAAAGTGACTTCAAGGGTACCATACCCGGGCTTGTGCACGACCAATCGGGTTCGGGAGCCACATTGTTTGTGGAACCTATGCAAATAGTTGAACTCAACAACGAACTTAAGGTCGAACTCATGAACGAGCAAAACGAAATAGAACGCATTTTAAGAGGCTTTTCTGCCAGAATATCCGCGAGCGCGGAGGAGATCGAGCGGAGTTATAACGCCATAATAGATATGGATCTGATCTTTGCCAAGGCGCAACTTGCATTGAGCATGAAAGCCGTACGCCCCATACTAAATGACAGAGGCGCGATCGCAATTTGCGACGGCAGACATCCGCTCATAGATAAAAAAACTGTCGTTCCCGTTTCGTTGCAAATGACCGAAAAGGAAAAAATATTGCTCATAACGGGGCCGAACACGGGCGGAAAAACCGTAACGTTGAAACTTGTGGGGCTGTTTGTTTTGATGGCGATGAGCGGATTATATTTGCCGGCCAAACACGCCGAAATAGGCGTATTTGACGGCGTATACAGCGATATCGGAGACGAGCAAAGCATAGAGCAAAGTTTGTCGACGTTTTCTGCGCACATAAAAAATACCATATCGATTTTGGACACAATAACGGATAAATCCTTGGTGTTGTTCGACGAATTGGGAGCGGGTACAGATCCGAGCGAAGGCGCCGCGCTTGCCGTAAGTATTGCCGAATATCTGCTTAAACTCGGTACTAAGGCGTTTATAACATCTCATTTTAACGATTTAAAAGAGTTCGCGCTTGTCACAAAAAACGTCGTCGCCGCCTCAATGGAATTCGACGCCGAATCTTTTTGCCCTACTTTCAAACTCGTAATGGGGGCCATAGGAAGTTCCAACGCGCTTATGATTGCGGAAAAACTGGGGCTGGACAAGAGCATAATAGAAAGCGCAAAAAGTAAAATGACCGTGGAAAAAAAGCAGTTTGACAGCGTGCTTACGGCTGCGGAGCAGACTAGACGTAAGGCCGAAGCGCTTGTCAGCGAGGCAGCACTTGACAGAGAAAACGCCGCAAAAGCGCTTAAGGATGCCGAACATACTAAACTTGTTGTGCGCCAAAAACAGGAAAAACTTGACGAGAGCATCCGAAAAGAGACAAAGCGTCTTATCGAAAGCAGCGTTGAGGAGGCAAACGAACTTATAGAGCAAATTAAGGAAATCGTAAACAAACCTCAGCCGGATGATTCGGATTTGTTTGAGGCACGCAAATTAAAGAGACAACTCGAAAATATGTCGGCAAAATACAGCGAGGATACGATCGTGGACGATGCGCCCGATCATACTCCGCTTGAAATAGGCGACAGCGTATGGGTGATCCCACTTAAAAAGAGAGGAGTGCTTGCGAGCATAAACGGCAGAGGCGAGGCGCGAGTGAACGTAGGAAAGATTTCGATTACGTTGAAAAGCGACGAGTATTATAAGGTAAAAAGCAAATGACGGAACAATATACTCAAACCGTGGACGTAGATATACCTCGATTTGTAAAACGCTATCAATTTTGCGGTATATTATTTATACTCTTTTCGCTGGGATTCGTGATGGTGGCGATATTTTTGAGTTGGTATGCTCTTATAGGTTTCGCGCTCTTTTTCGCAATAGGAGCAGTAAATCTTCATATTTATAACTCCGCCGCAAAGGAATATATATACGAAGTTTCTACGGAACGGCTCGTCATAGCGAAAAAGGATGTTCTGAATAAAACAAAGAGGATAGCAAACATACTCTTTAAGGATGTCAACGGTTTTTCGTCACTAGAAGATATGTATTGCGAAGATACAGACATTTTGGCATGCTCGGATCCGTATAGCGAAGGGGTGTATGCATTGTCGTTTTGCATAGACAACAAGCGATTGCTATTCGCGCCCGACGAGTATATGACAGAGCTTATAAAACAGAATTTGAGCGCAATCTGCCCCGAACGGGAGACTGAAGATGAATAAGACGATATATTTGGACAATGCAGCTACGACTCCTATGTGTGAAGAGGCCGTACAAGCGTTTACGGAAAGTTTGGCTCCGTCCTTTTACAATCCTTCCGCACTATACAAACCCGCGGACGGAGTAGTGGCAAAAATACAGAACGACAGAGGATTTTTGTTGTCCATGCTACATGCTTCTTCCGGCGGAGAATTGTATTTCACTTCGGGAGGCACGGAGTCAAACAACACTGTGTTGTTTGGCAGCAAGAAGAAAAAAGGTTGCAGAATAATAGTGGGGGCAGGAGAACATGATTCGGTAATCATGCCCGCAAACGAGCTGAAAAATCAAGGCTATGACGTACAATTTGCGCCTATAGATCGGTTTGGCAGGGTAGATATTGAAAAATTTGCCGAATTGCTGACTCCCGATACGGCTCTTGTAAGCGTCATGCACGCAAGCAACGAGACAGGAGCAATCAATGATATAGCCGAGATAAGCCGTATGACGCACAGAGTACAACCATCGGCAATCGTCCATTCCGACGGCGTGCAAGCATTTATGAAATTAAAGGTTAATTTGCCCCTCCTCGACGTTGACGCTTATTCAGTTGCCGCACACAAACTGTACGGACCCAAGGGTATAGGCGCGCTCATATTGAAAAACGGAGTCAAAATCAAGCCTTTGCTTTTGGGAGGAGGACAGGAAAAGAAGTTCAGAAGCGGCACGGAAAGTTATCCGCTCATTCATAGCTTTGCAGCCGCTGTGGATCATTGCGCGGCTAATTTTGACAAAAATATTTCTAAAATTTCGAAATATCGAGAATACTTATTGCAAAAATTAAATGAAAATATAGACGATATAGTTGTGCTTACGCCAATGGATCGGTCGGTGCCAAACATTTTGACCGTCGCATTTAAGGATATAAGAGGCGAGGTTTTGTTGCATGCTCTAGAAGATTACGGTATATTGGTTGGGATAGGCTCTGCGTGCTCATCGCATCACGAGAGCAGATTCAAAAAACTACTGAAACTTGACGGCGCGCACAGCGAAGGCATAGTGCGCTTCAGCATGAGCGAACAAAACGAAATAGATGAAGTGGATTATGTAGCGGACTGCATAGCAAAAGTCTATCGCAAACTAAGCGAATTTAAGAGGATATGATATGGAAAACGTGATTGTTATAAGATATGGCGAGATCTTTTTGAAAGGTAAAAACAGAAGTTATTTCGAAAGCCTACTCGTAAAAAATATAAAAGAAGCAATTTGCAGATTGGAGAAGGAGCTTCATACGGATGTAAGCTATAAATTCGGCCGCTCGCAAGGCAGATATGTCGTCGATGGATATAAGCAGGAACTTGAAAATGATATTTTGCAAGCAGTCAGCCGAGTTTTCGGCATACATTCCGTCTCTCTTGCCAAAAAGGTAGAGACCGCATACG
>CANREO010000082.1 GCA_947629635.1 uncultured Clostridia bacterium | reverse complement strand
TGATGGCTTCTTTTGCCCAAATTGGGGCTGTTGCTGGGAGTTAAGGATTTTGGGCGGCTTGCAACGGCATGCAAACCCCGACCCAACTTTCGTGGAGACCCAACTCGGTGGAGTGCGTAAAACCCTTCTACTGACTGGGGTGAAACCTGCTTATGCAGTGCATTTGCGCTGTGTACAGTGTAGCCTGCTTTGAGTGATGTGCAGGAATTGGGGAACAACGTCAATACGTATGGCCAATACAAATTGACGATTGCCCCATGAAATGCCCGTTGCAAAAGAAGATAAGGGCGGATATGGGTTCTGTCAAGGAAATCTTCTAGACTGTTCTCGGAGACGGCTTGGGGATTATAGTGTGCTCTAAGTGGCGATTCGGTTTTTCGCAAGAGATATGCAACGTAATCGGAAACCTCTTGGACGGCGACGACAAGTTGTTGCATAGGGAAATCCTACCGAACCTAAGGCGCAAGGTTTACCCAAGTTGTTGCCACCATAAAACGAATATAATGAGGAGCGCCTTGGAAGATCAAGCCCCCAAATCGGAATATGTCAAATCGGATTCGGCAGCCGCGGAAGACGCTGCCGACTCTTCTGTTGATCAAGGTCGGCCTCTTGTCGAAAAAGTCACGGCGACGGGAGTAAAAAAGCAAGAGGACGACAAGAAGAAAAAGCCTCGCAAAAAGCATAATGTATGGTGGATAAAAGCCACGATCATTTCGCTTGTTTTGGCGGCCTTTTTCAGTTTTTTGAGCGAACTTACAGCCTCTGCGGAACAAATCGTAGTAATCATATTGTTGCTTGTATTTTTGATATTCGCAAGTATACTGTTCGACGCGATAGGCGTAGCCGTAACCTCGTGCGATATAACTCCGATCACTTCTATGGCTTCAAGGAAGATATACGGAGCAAAGACGGCGCTTTGGCTTGTAAAAAACAGCGGTACCGTGTCTAGCATATGTAACGACGTCATCGGCGATATTTTCGGCATAATATCGGGCGCATGTTCGGCGGCGATAGTAATAAAGATCGTGACTACAGTGGGCGAAGATTGGCAAAAGTGGCTGTCAATAGTCATTTCGGCGGTCGTTTCGGCATTCACGATCGGCGGAAAAGCATTTATGAAGAATATCGCTATATCGAATTCTCGGGATTTTGTCATGTTTGTGGCAAGGATATTAGCCGTATTCAACAAAAACGAACGTAAAATACGTAAAAAAAATTCAAAAAAAGCCGCAAATCCAACCTCGGAAGAGGGCAAATGATATGCGGTTGGACAAATATTTGCAACTTAAATTTAATTTGAAGTCTCGTACATATGCCGAAAATTTAATAAAGACGGGGAATGTTTGCATATGCGGAACGCCTGTTTTTAAGCCCTCTTATGAAGTGGACGACTCATATGATATACGAATAGTCAACGACGAGGATTACGCTTCTCAGGGAGCGTATAAACTGGAAGCTGCGCTCGATACATTCTCCGTGAATGTCTGCGAGAAGCAATGCGTCGACATTGGCTGCTCAAACGGGGGATTTACAGATTGCCTCTTGAGGCATGGCGCCTCGAGCGTACTTGCGGTAGACGTAGCTGCTTGCGCTTTGCCAGAAAGGTTGCTTGGCGATAGCAGAGTTTCTTTTATGCAAACCAACGCGCGTGACCTGCCTCCGACTTTGAAAGATTTTGACTTTGCGTGTTGCGACGTAAGTTTTATATCTCAAAAACTTATTTTAGGGGAAATATTCAGAATTCTGCACGACGGCGGAGAGGCCGTAACGCTTGTAAAACCGCAATTTGAATTAAATAAAGCCGCGCTCGGCAAAAACGGGATTGTGACGGATGAAAAAAACAGACTCAACGCCCTCGCGTCCGTAAAGCGATATTGCGCCGACGTCGGGTTTGAGATCTTGGGGGAAACAATGTCGCCGCGCCGCTACGAGAAAAAAAATATCGAATATCTTTTATATCTGAAAAAGCCTTAAAAAAAGTGCCCGAAGGCTACTTTGAAAATCAACCTTTTTTCTTCCAAACAACGAAAGCGATCACAATAATAGCGATTGCTCCCAACAATCCCGAAAGCCCGGCAACAAGCTTTACGGCAAATTCCGATATGCATAAAACGGATGTTGTCATACTCGAATTATACTACTCCGAGACATGCGTGTCAATAGAGTGTTTTATACATTTTATTCATTTTGCGGTGCCGTCGGCACGGTTTTCGAAAAGTGTGCGTTTTTTGCATAAAATTTCGTTTAATTGCAATTTGGACAACATATATTATAGAAAATTCCGAAAATGATATTCTAAATCGAATAATTATACATTTTTTTGAATTAAAATTTGCAATTTTTAAGTTATTTGCAAATATGCAGAAAATTAAAAAAATATGCATAAAACGCTTGAATATGGGTCGGTTTTAATATATAATATGCACGCTAAGGATGACATATGAAAGTTGCGTTTGTTATTAAGCCGGATATGCGCGCCAACAGCCTCTTTGAAGGCGTGCTGACCGAACTTCAAAATAATGGAACGGAGTTGTTTATATGCAACAGTGCGTCCGAAATTCCGATCGATTGCGGAGCCGTTTTGGCGTTCGGCGGAGACGGCACTGTGTTGGATGTCGCACGCACGATCACCGAAATGGAATCCGATGCGCCGATACTCGGCATAAATCTCGGCAATTTGGGTTTTTTGACTGCTATTGAAGGCAACGATGACGTTCAAAGCGTCTTAAACGCATTGAACGATGGCGTAAAACAACGCCGACCGCTTCTGGATGCAACTGTTGACGGAGTTTATGTCGGCAGCGCGCTGAATGACGTCGTAATAAAGGCGGAAGGCACGCGTCCGATATATTTGGATCTGTTTATCGACGGATGTTTTGTGGACAGTTATCACGGCGACGGACTGATCATCTCGACGGCGGTGGGCAGCACTGCTTATTCTCTGTCCGCTGGCGGCCCGATCCTTGCGCCGGAACTTGACGCTCTCGTCCTCAATCCGATATGTCCTCATTCGCTTCATTCACGACCGTTGGTCGTTTCGGCCGCAAAAGAAATGAAGGTGTCCGTATGCACCAAAGAAACAGTGCGTTTATCTTTGGATGGCAACAGCGCAAAGATATCAATGAAGGAGGGCTCTGTCATTACGGCTGCCAAATCCCGAAAGAGCGTAGATTTTATATGCGCAAAAGGCGAGGATTTTTACGGGAAACTTCTTAAAAAAATGAACAACTGGGGCATTACAAGGCCTTAAATAAACAATTAGGGGAGTAACTATGTCAAGAGCAAACAGACAACTTAAAATACTCGATATTATTTCGAAAAACGACATCGACACACAAGAAGAGCTTGTTGAAATGCTCAAGAGAGAGGGGTTTGAAGCGACTCAAGCGACGATTTCGCGAGATATTAAAGATATGGGCATCGTCAAAACTCTCACGGCGGACGGAAGGAGATACAAATATGCCATACATCAATCCAAACAAACGTCCACGGCGGATAAGTTTTTGAATATGTTTAAAACTGCCATAGTGTCCATACACGGCTCCGGAAACCTCATCGTGCTTAAAACCGTCGAGGCAAGCGCCGGTCCCGCGGCGGAACTTATCGACCAGTTGCATTTCAACGAAGTATTGGGCGTGATTGCCGGCGTGAACACAATATTTGTAGCTATTGACGACGCTGAGCACACCGAGATCGTGCGTCAACGTCTTGAAAATTTGTTGGAATCCACCAGACTGTATTAAAGGGAAACTATGCTTAGTCGCATTTGCATAAATAATATTGCGCTTATAGACCGCCTTGAACTCGAACTCAGGGACGGTCTTAATATTTTGAGCGGTGAAACAGGCGCGGGCAAATCCATAATAATCGATTCGCTGAATTTCGTATTGGGCGAACGCACAGACAAATCGCTTGTACGCTACGGCACCGACAGCGCGACGGTGGAGGCCGTATTTGAAAATTATATCGACAAAAATATCGAGGCATATCTTTCGGATGTGGGCATCGAAGTCGAAGAAATCCTGATTTTGCGCAGGAAAATGTCCAAAGATGGCAAAAACGAGTGCAGAATAAACGGCAGAGTGGTGACGCTTTCCGTTTTAAAAGGTTTGACTGAGCTGTTGGTCGATATCCACGGACAGCATGAACATCAATTTTTGCTTCGCCCGTCAAATCATTTTAGATAGTATGGGCGGCGAAGTCGATCAAAAAGCTTTGGAAAACATGCGCAGTTGTCACGAGCACTACTCGAAAATCAAAAGAGAGCTGGCCGAATACGGCGACGGGGCTGAAAGAGCGCGTAAACTTGACATTTTGTCCTATCAACTGGAAGAGATAGAGCGCGCCGACATAAAAGAGGGCGAAGAGGAGGCTTTGCTTGCGCAGCGTAAACGCATTCGCAATATGGAAAAAATCATGTCGGCGCTTCAAGCGGCAAAAGACAATTTGGACGGTATGGACGGAATGGGCGTGGGCGCGAATCTCAAACTTACGGCGTCAACTCTAAACTCTATCGCCGGCTACGACGATTCGATAAGCGCTATAGTAGACAGGCTAGACAGCGCAAAGCTCGAGATAGAAGATATCGGCGATACGCTGTCGGATATGTTGGAAAGGCTTGATTTTGACGGCAGATCGGCCGAAAAATTGGAAGAAAGGCTTGAAATTGTACGAAATATTACGCGTAAGTACGGGGGAAGCTACTCGGCTCTCAGGGAATTTTACGATAATGCCGCTGCAGAAGCAGAAATACTGTCCGGAGCGGACGCACTAGTGGAAAAACTTGAAAAAGAACTTATATCGGCGTCGCGAGAAATGACTGAAGCGGCACAAAAGCTGTCCGATG
>CANREO010000081.1 GCA_947629635.1 uncultured Clostridia bacterium | reverse complement strand
GCGCAAAAGCAAAGTTCGCTATCAGCAGTAGATAAGTTGCAAGCTCATCATGACAGTTTCGCGCTTTGCTTTCGCTTAGCGTAAAGACATACGCCTTATGTCGAACAAGCGATAAATGCCAATGACAAAAATATACATAAAATTGGTATTGATATATTGCGGTGTAGGGGATATAATATAAATGAACCTGCTATGTGCGTGATGGTGCTATATTTTGAACCACAAATATTATACGGGATTGCGCGTCCGAAAATTGCGGAGATGTCAGGCCTCATCATTTCAGTGGAAGACAGAGACCGCACGGCAGCATTTACCCACCCTGCTTATACAGCGGGTTTATAAAATGGCATCACACGGCAATGCGGGTGTAATAAACAAAAAACGGACTTTAAGTCCGTTTTTATCATAAATAAAGTATCGATATTGATATTTTCTTAAATCTTAAGTCGATTTGCAAAGGGATTGCTTGATTGATGTGAAATATTATGTTATATGATATACAGAACAGGTATGTATATGTTGTCATGTATATATTTGGTTAAAATGATGGACGGTCTGAAAATAGCTATTGACAAAGTTGAACTGTTGACATATAATTTTTATGTGTAGGTGTAAACCTATAAAAGCAAAGTCATTCGGATGAAGGGCGCACGGCGCCTTGAAGGGCAATAAGCATGGTCCGATGATGTCTATAGCAGTTGTGGCTTTATCCGGTCGCGTGGGATCACGCGATGTATGGCAATAAGTCTTGGTTAAAGATGCAACACGCACTACGAGGAGAACTTTTATTATGAGTACCACCAATAATTTTGCCCAAAAGCAGGCAAAAGAGGTCGCTCCTATTGGACAAAAGGTCAGAACCGCGCTCAACTGGATCGTGAATATCCTGTGCGTCATTCTGATCATTTTTGCTTTAATAGTGGCAATTTTCACTATCGTTCGTTCTACAAACGGCGACCGCCTTACAAAATTCGGCAACAAAGTTTACATGAACGTAGCTTCCTACTCTATGGAGCCGACATTCAGCGAGAATGACGTTATTATAGTCGATTATTATGACGGCGACGGGACCGACCTGCAAGTCGGACAAGTCATCACTTTTAAATTTGCGCGCAACGGATACGAAAGTTTCAATACCCACCGCATTATGGCTATCGACAATACTATGGCGATTCCTCGCTTCCGCACGCGCGGCGACAAGATGGGCGGAGATTGGCAAGATGCGCTTGAAGACGAGTCCACTTGGGACCCCGGCTGGGTGAGCGCGGATATCATTATCGGCACCTGGGGCAAGGTGGATAAGGTCGGCGAAGGCGAGTATGTATTTACTCCCGGCAAAGTGTTGAAAGGCGTCGGTTCGTTTGCAAATTGGATCCAAGATCCCGAGGAAGGCAAGACCCGTTTCTTCTGCGTCGTAGTACTTCCGTTAATCTTATTGTTTGTTATTTACGCGTTCGTTTTGGTGCGCACCCTTATTATTGCTAAACTCGAAAACAACAAGAAAGTAGAGGGCGAAAACGTCATGACGGTGGACAGTTTGTCCGACGAGGAAAAAAAGCGCCTCGCGATGGAATATCTTGCTTCGCTCAACGCTCAAGGCGACGCGCCTAAATCCGAAACGACCTCAGAGGAAGAAAATATTGCGGACGTCGAGCAGAAACACGAAAGTATATGTGACGAAACTTCCGAAGTGGGTGCTCCGATTGAAGGGGAAAACGTTTCGCCATCAAACGGCGAAGCCGTCGCAGATGATACGGACGAATTGCCGGCGGACATCGAAGAAGGTTCCGAGGAACAATGAAGCGTTAAGCTAAAATGTAGGGGTGAATTATGAATATAAATCTTGTATTTGAATTTCTTAAAGCATTTCTGGGGGCATTTTACGACAAAGGCATCGGCAGTATCTTTTGGGGATTTTTGCACATTTTCTATAATGAGGGATACTCCGACGCTTTCAAAAACTATACTCAATATTTTGGCGCGGGCGAGTGGGCGGTTGCCATAATTTTCATCATACTCATTGTAGCGGTGATAGTGGCTATAATCGTCTTGCTCATCCTCGGACTGCGCAAACTTGCGCGCCTCGGAAAAGCTAAGGTGCTTCCCCAAGACCTTGTAGAGGAGTGCGCCAACTTAAAACGCCAAATCATCAAAATGTCCGCCGAGAAGGATCGCATCCTCAGCATGCGAGTCAGCGACATCGGCAACTATGAGGGCGAAGAAGAGGAAGGCGAATATTACGAAGAGGAAGAGTCCCAGGACATCGGACAATACGGCGAATCGCGTTTCTATAAACTTACTGAAATCGACAGAATTTATGAGGACTACGTGCCGCCCGTATATGATGACGAAATCACTCTGCCGGAACTGTGCGACCGTTTCCGCAATTTTGCCTGTTCGCGCATGAAATTGTTTTATGCTCCGCGCATAATAAGATTGTTTATCGCCAGCCTTTCCACGTCGAGATTGCTCATTTTGCAAGGTATATCAGGTACAGGTAAAACATCCTTGCCGCACGCAATGGGCATATTCCTCAACAATCCTGCGACGATAGCCTCAGTTCAGCCTTCCTGGCGTGACCGTACGGAGCTATTCGGATACTTCAACGAATTTACAAAACGCTTCAACGAGACCGAGGTTTTGAAGAAGATGTATGAGGCTACATGGAACGATCAAGTTTATTTGACCGTACTCGATGAAATGAACATCGCTCGTGTCGAGTACTATTTCGCGGAGATGTTGTCCATCCTCGAAATGCCGTCGCGCGACGAGTGGATCGTAGACCTTGTCCCGTCGGGATGGCCGAACGACCCCAAACACATCGAAAAGGGCAGATTCCGTCTGCCGCAAAACATGTGGTTTATAGGTACTGCCAACAACGACGACTCGACATTCGCTATTTCGGATAAAGTTTATGACCGTGCTATGCCCATCAATATCAACAGCAAGGGCGTGCCGTTTGAAGCTCCGTATACGGAAAATGTCTTTATAAGTTATAAGCATTTGGAAGACGAATTCAGAAAGGCCGAGGAATTGTATCCGGTTTCGCAGGAAAATCTGGACAAGATCAATCAACTTGACGATTATGTGATCGAGCACTTCCGTCTTGCGTTTGGTAACCGTATTGTGAAGCAACTCAAGGAGTTTGTCCCGTCATACGTCGGCTGCGGCGGCACGGAATTGGACGGACTTGACTATGTGCTTTGCAACAAGATCTTCCGCAAATTCGAGTCTTTGAACCTCTCGTACATCCGTGATGAAATCGACGGTTTGGTGATGTATTTGAGCGAACTGTTCGGCGAAGAGAATATGCAAGAGAGCAAGGAATATATCAACAGATTGAAGAAGCTGTTCTGATGTTTCTTCGAGCATTTGCGCTTGCCAGCGGTTATTGTGAAATATAATATCGGGAAAATATGTCTGACAATATTATAACAAGAGATGTGTACAAAAAGTACGCAAATAAAATTGTCTCGGTTTTGAAGGATGAAAACTTCTATGAGCAATTCAAAAAACGCGTGGACAGCGGCGCGTCGAATTTCAAGTTGGGCAAAAAGCGTCTCATTCAGGACATCTCGATCGATTGGATAGACACGATCGAAGAGGTGTTGCCGAACTTGGATACGATCGTGCGCAATCCTCGCCGTTTCATTGTTCAAGAAGAAGATATCGTCGATATATCGCTTGCAAGAAGCATATCGACCGAGTCCGTCAAATATCTTGCTCAACATACAAACATGATATCCAAGGTGGATGAGGACGGCATGGTGACGCCCAGCAAGATCCTCAATATCACTAAAGAAGAGTCGTTTGAAATTTACGAAAACAGATTTATTTACACATTGTTGCTCAAGTTGAAAGACTTTGTGACGATGCGATACGACAAGATAAAAAAGGCGTCCGCCACTCAAGACGTGCTGGAGTTGAATTTGGAGTCCAGATTTAATCTCCCAAGCAAAAAGGTGACATATTGCACCGAATATTTTGCACAGCTCAGTTTTGACGAAGTGATGAGATTGGATCCCGATACGCTGACCAAGATAGAGCGCGTCGCAAAGATCGACCGCATCATCACCGACTTCCTGTCGTCGTCGTTTGCGAAATCGATGAGAAACTCCGCGCCCGTGCGTCCGCCGATTATGCGTACAAACGTCATTTTGAAAGAGCCTAACTTCAAAAAAGCTCTAACTCTTTGGCAGTTTATCGAGACATACAACTCAACGGGTGGTTTTTCAACGTCCGACGAAGTCGAGGACTACGAAATAGACGACGACGGTATAGCCAATCTCAAGAGCATGGTTACGCTCAATACAATGCTGTTTGAAAGCCTGTACGACCAGCATGAGGTCAATATGGACATGGAGGACAAACAGTTTGGCGATTTCCTCCGCGTCGGCGACATGGACTTCCAGAAGGACGAGATCAATCGTGACGAATATGCTCAAAAACTCGACAATCAAATAGAAGACGAGAGAGAACAGGAGAATATCGAAGAGGTAAAGCCGCAAGAGGAAGAGAATGCCGAAACGGAAATGCCTCCCGAAACGCCTCAACCCGAGGAAAAAGAAACCGTAAAGGACAAAGAAGTCGTGCAAGAGGTCGAGGTTGAGCGTCCCGTAGAGGTTGAGCGCCTGAAAGAGATGCCGCCTAAGGCCGACCAGGAAGAGGTGGATCTCGAACCCGACGCCGAGAAGTTTGACCAGCACTTGTTTGATGTGCGGAAGCTTTATAAGCGTCCGGACGACGACAAACTCAAGCAAGAAGATATAATGAAGGTGAGAGACGCAATAGATCGTTGCCTCACTTCATATCGCAGAATAAAGCAAGAAGAGATAGACGAGAGAGACAGACAGGAGCAGATCCGTCGCCGTAAGGAAGAGATGGAAAAACGTGCCGCGGCGTTCAAAAAACAGCGC
>CANREO010000080.1 GCA_947629635.1 uncultured Clostridia bacterium | reverse complement strand
GCTGGTCGCGCAACTGACGGACGGCTCCGTTTGGGTGACAAATCTTTTTTCATCAGAAGGCTGGCAGCAGATAGACGGATTGTATCTTACGGGCGATGTAAGCGCAGCAAATTATAATTATGACGGTACGGATATTTTGCTGCTTTCTTCGGGCACGGACGGGTTGTATATGATCAAAAATCGTACGGGATACGTGTGCGGATCGGCGCCTAAGTTTACGTCGATAACCATACACAACGAGCGCGTGTTCGGCGCAGTTGGCGGCAACACAAATCAAGTGTGGTTTTCCGACGATTTCAACCCTTTGAATTGGCGAGTGAGCAGCGATGAAGCCGGCTATATAAACTTCGCCGACGAATGCGGAGAGGTGATCAAGGTCGTGTCGTTCACGGGTTATCTCTTTATCTTCAGAGAATACGGCATAGCGAGACTCAAAGCGTACGGAGATCAAGCGGAATTTGTACTGAACAAGCTGTTTACCGACGTGGGACACATAGTTAAAGACTCGATTGCGATATGCGGCAACAGAATAGTGTTTTATGCGGAGACGGGGATATTTACCTTTGACGGCTATGAAGTGTCCAGACTGAGTTTCGACCTGCCCGAGTTGGACGCATCGGCAAATTTGATAGGCGCATATCTGGACGATTATTACTATCTTTCCTGCACGCGAATCGTCGATGACAAAGAGGAACGGTGCGTGATACGCTACGATCTTGCCCACAAGGAACAGGCGGTGCTGTCCGATATCCGAGTGAGAGCGCTTTTGAAGGTCAACGTAAAGGGCGGCGCAAAGGTGCTGTGCGCCTTTGAAGGCAAGGACGCCAACATGTTGGGCGAGATGTCGAAGAGCGGCGCGGTGATGGGCGTCAATACGAAAAAACTTTACAGGAGCGGCAAAGCTATGCCACTTTCAAGCGCGATAAAGACGGTGCGCAGCATCTCTCTCGTCACAGAAAATCCTATCGCCGTAACGCTGATCGCAGACGGCAAGAGATACGAATATCCGTTGGAGGGGAGCAAAAATATGCAGACGGTGCGCGTAGAGCATTGGGGCAGGAGGCTGTCATTCGAGCTGTCTACGGACGAGGCCGAGGCCTACGTTTTGCCAATGTCGGCGGATGTAGACATTTTGGAGGTTTGATATGAACGTAAACGAAATTATCGCAATGCTGGAGGAGTTGGCAGTGCGCGTCAAAAAACTCGAGGACGCGCTGAAAAAGCTCGTCGCACAAAACGTTTAGGAGGAAATATGGCATCTGTATGGGATGAACTTAAGGACTTGTTTAAGTCCCAATCGCAAAAGGAAGAGGAAAAACAGAACAAACTGAAAGACGCTCTCGAAAGAGAAAAAGAGGTGGACAGCAAACTTAAGGAGCTCGACGAACAGTATAAGGCGACGTTGCCTGTCGAAGAGGAGCCGGATCTTGATCGCCTTTTCCCCAAGGATTCGGGGCTTAAGGAGATGGAATACGAGGCGGAATCCGACGAGGAGATAGAGCGGAAAGCCAAGCAAAAGAACGACGCGGACAGACTTAAAGAACAGAATAAACTCGACGAAAAATATTTTGCGAGTTTTGCGGAAGCGGAAGGCGACAAAATAGAGGCGGAACAGAAAAGAGAAGCCACATACGAGGAACTTGGCGAACTTTATAAAGAACTCAGAGAGCAGATGAAAGACAAGGCGCTTGCAAACGGCGTTGCGAGAGGGAGCATCCTGTCGACAAAGCTAAGGGATCTCGACGATGGCAGATCGGCGGCGGAAAGAGAAGCCGAAGCGAAATTCGATACGGATATCGCCGGAATAGACGACGATCTCAGAGCGTTGGAGAGGGACAGGGAAGCCGCTTTGGAACAGCTTGATCTCAAATACGCCGCTTCGCTTGAGGAAAATATAAACAAACTTAAAGACGAAAGGGACAAAAAGATCCGCGAATACGAAAAATATAATAGTTCCGTCAGAGAGAAAAACGCGAAGTATCTGCAACAGCGCGAACTAGATATCGTGGAGTATCTTGCCGATTTGGCCGAGAAAAAGAATGAGCGAGCGGCTTTGGAAAGCTATAATGAGAAAAAATACGGTTATAGCGGCGAAAAAAGAAAGAATTACGAACAAAGATATGAACTCGCTTACGATTTTTACTCCTCGTTGTCGCCCGATATCGCCCTGGAGGCCCTCGAAGCATCGCCCAACATGAAATATTATTTGGGCATATACTACGACGCTCTGTACAATGCGCTGAAGCCGTCGCAGGAGAACAAAAAAAGCTATTATTGAGCACAGCTATAAGGCCTCGCAAACCTGCGAGGTCTTTAAATTTTGCGCTTCTCTTGGCTGTCTGTGAAAAATATGAAAGAGTGGGAAGAATAGATGTTTCGGTTGTAAATAATCGGCAATAATGATATAATATATTTATGAATGCGCTTTGGCTGACCCATCAAGTAGTCGCGCGCTTCTTGAAAAGAGGCGGCACATGTATAGACGCTACGGCAGGAAGAGGTTATGATACCGCATTTTTGTGCGAACTCGCCGGCGACGAGGGTAGCGTGACCGCATTCGATATACAGCAGGAGGCGCTTGACAGTACTCGGCAACTCCTCGAAGAGCGAGGTCTCCGCGCTCGTTTGATACTCGATTCGCACGAAAATATGGCAAAGTACTTCGAGAGCGAGAGCATAGACGTCATATTGTTTAATCTCGGCTATTTGCCCAAAGGCGACCATGCCGTTTATACGCGTTTCGAATCAACGCGCGCGGCGATCGAGAGCGGCCTGGGACTGTTGAAAAGGGGAGGGCTGATGTCGGTGTGCATATACTATGGCGGAGACAGCGGCTATGAGGAAAAAGAAGCGCTCATCCCTTATTTGTCGACCCTGGACGACGGACAATATCAAGTGCTGATGACGACCTTTCACAATTGGAAAAAGGATCCGCCGATACCCGTATTCATCATAAAACAGAGGTGAAATATGAAAATTTTGTTCATTTGTTCAAGCAATATTTGCCGCAGCCCCTATTGCGAATTTGTTTTCAGACGCATGGTCGAGGACGACGACGTGACGAGAGGCAAGGTGGAAGTGTCGTCGGCTTCCGTGGTGAATCGTTGCAAAAAGATATTTCCGAAGGCCAGAATAGCGCTTAGAGACGAGGGTTTTTCCGACGCGCAGATAGACGCGTTTTCGCCTTGTTTCAAGACGAATTGCAAGCGGCGCTTCGAAGAGGCGGATATCATAATAGGCATGTCGAAGGCCCACAGAGCGTTTACTCCTAAAAAATATCGCTCCAAATATGCGTCGCTTTCCGAAGTGGCGACAGGCGTTTATTTCCCCGTGCCCGACCCGTATATGGCGAGGTCGCAGGAGAGTTATAATGCCGCAATGGATAAAATAAAAAGCTATCTAACGCAGTATTTTGTAAAATTGAAGAGAGAACTCAGTCAGTTTAGCCCCACAAATTAAATAAATTTGTGGGGACCCCGGTTTTTGCCACACAAATTAGACAAATTTGTGTGGACTCACGATTTTGACCTCAAAAGGGATAGATCGGCGAGATCGATCGGTTTTTAATATGTTTGCCGAGTGAGTTTATGGTTGCGTTTGCAGTCAAAGTCTGTGGAAAAGGCGTTTTAGTAAATAAGACGAAAGGGGAATATGATATCGCTATGTTGCGCGTCCGGGCGCGGCATTTTTTTATATTGACGAAGATTGTACGCGGTTGTAAAATATAAGAGGCAGATTTGCCTAAGGACGCAAAAGTTTTATGAGGCACAAAGTAAAATTTATACAATCCGTTTTGGCGATGTCCGTGCTGCTCGTATTGTTGGTTACGCTCACCGCCTGCAGCGGAAAAGACTTCAAATTCGAGAGCTTGTCCGCCGATTTCGGCTCCAGACCCACATACTCAAGCCTGATCGACGAAGAGGGCAAACAGCTGGTGCAATTTGCAATGAGCGAAAGCGCGTCGGAGGCCGTAAAGAAACAGGCGGCATTGTACTTGTACAACGTCGCGAACAGAAGCAGAATAGATACGGAATCTTCGTTGTTGATACAAAATACAAGTATGTATATTCTTCAATTGGGCGCCGATATACCCGATGACAAAAAGCGCTTCGATGACGACGAATTTATGATAGGCGTGCCCATGCACGGATTCAATTTGCGCAGCGAGGACGAATGGTATTACCAACTCGTGGCGCATGTGGATACGGATAGCGAAATTTTGCAGAGCATATTCGGTCGCTTTATGGATATGGCTAAGGTGGCTTATAGGGTCGGAGGCAGCGAGAGCTTTATCAAGTTGGGCGGAAAGCAAATACAAGCGGATTGCTCTATGGCGGATTTTCCTTACGCGTCATTCAGACTGACGCAACAACCCGAAGAAATGTCGCATGAGCAGTTGCTCGAACGCGCGCACTGCGTCGAGAGCATGCACGAGATAAACAACATGCGTTGGTCGGCGCAAATCATTGCGGACGGAGTCAGCATCGAGTATGCAAACGGCTACTATACGGTAAAGTTCGAGGTTGACGTCAATGCCGACGAACAGTCGCTGAAAGATTGGTATGCGCTCCCGGAAATGGATATGGCGGACTCCGATCAACATATCAATCGATATCTCAACTATAGAGCGGAGTTGCAAGTGTGGGACAATGGCTACGCTCGGCGCGCGCAGTACGACAGGGACGCCGGCAGCGGAAGCGGAAGGACCGTGGATGAATTCTACTATCTTTGGGATGAGGAGGAGATAAGCCGCGTGTGCGAGAGCGACGCGAATTTTAAAGCGTTGGACACCAAAGAAAAATTGCACTTTGAAAAATTGACGGATTATATTCGCTACTATGCGGACAGGGATGTCCTCCCGACGCGCTTCCCGACGTTGTACATTGTGCTTATAGTGTTGGCGGCGGTATTGGTTAT
>CANREO010000079.1 GCA_947629635.1 uncultured Clostridia bacterium | reverse complement strand
CATACGCGGCCTCATACAGCATAAAATTGGACAACCGCATTTCTCCGCCGGTACGGACGATGAGGTCAAGCCCTGGAAGCGTGGCGCTTGACAGCGCGCTCTCAAAATATTCTTCGGTAAATTCACCCCTGTCGTATGCGCGCTTTGCCGCATGCAAGATATCTTGCCTTGCGCCGTACGCCAAAGCGACGTTCAATATCATACCCTTATTGTCGACCGTTTTTCGTTCGACGAGTTCTATCGATTCAACCAAACTTTCCGGCAAAGAGTCTATATCGCCCATATATACGATGCGCATATCGCCGTCGTACGTCCTGTTAAATTTCTCGACGACCTTGAATACGGCAGCTTTTTCCTCCTCGGGTCGGCATTGATTTTCGGTGGAAAAGGCAAACGCTGTAACGGCTTTTACGCCTCTTTTTTCAAATGCTCCGCAAACCTTCAAAAGGGCGTCCAGCCCATAGCTGTAGCCCTCGCTGCGTTTTAGGCCGTGAGCCGTTGCCCACCTGCCGTTGCCGTCCATGATTATGCCGATGTGCGTAGGTGTCAAATCGAAAGTATCTCCTGTTCTTTTTCCTTGAACAACTTGTCTACTTCGTCCGTATGCTTAGAAAGCGCTTTATCCACGTCCGCCGTAAAGTTTTTCAAATCATCCTCGGTAATTACAGAGGTCTTTTGAATTTTTTTCAGCTCCTCAATAGCGTCGCGGCGCGCATTGCGCAACACGATCTTGGCTTCTTCCATAAGGTTTTTCGCATCTTTGACGGTCGAACGGCGGCGCTCCTCGGTCAACTCCGGGAATATTAGCCTTATCACTTGACCGTCGTTGTTGGGCGTAATGCCGACGTTGGCAGCCAGTATTGCCCTTTCTATTGACTTGAGTTGCGACTTATCCCACGGCGAGATGACAAGCAAGCGCGCCTCGGGCACGGAGACGTTTGCCATATTGTTGATGGGAGTGGGAGTGCCGTAATAATCGACAAGCACCTTGTCAAGGATATGCGGATTCGCCCTGCCGGCGCGGATACTGCGCAACTCTTGCCTATAATTATTCATCGTTTTCTCCATCTTTTCGTCCATTTCATCGAAGATGAGATCGACTTCGTCGATATTGTAAGCCATAAAATGCCCTCCAAATAAATCTTTAATAAATTATAACAAATAAACGTTTATAAATCAAGAGTATATGTCAACAATTTGAGCTTAAAAGAGACGCAGCAACATATATTCGAATGCTGTTCTTATCAAAAAATCCGACTTCGCGTCGGATTTTTGAGGTCGTTTGAAGCATATGATCGTATCATTTGCCGATATATGTTCCGATTTGTTCGCCGCAAACAGCTCTTTTGATGCTGTCCTTTTCCATAAGACTGAAGGCGATGATCGGGATGCCGTTGTCCATGCACATGGTAATCGACGTAGTATCCATAGCTTTCAAGCCCATAGATATGACTTGCATATAGGTCAGATTATCGAATTTTTTTGCATTGGGATTAAGTTTCGGATCACTGTCATACACGCCGTCTACGTTCTTTGCGAGCAACAAGGCTTCGGCGCCTATTTCGCAAGATCTCAGCGCCGCGCCCGTATCCGTCGAAAAGTACGGGTTGCCCGTTCCGCAAGCAAATATTACTATCCTGCCCTTTTCCAAGTGACGGATAGCTTTTCTGAGAATGTAAGGTTCGGCGACCTTGGTGATCGTAAGCGCCGTTTGCACTCTCACGGGTATGTCGTGTTGTTCCAGCCTGTCCTGTATCGCAAGCGCGTTCATGACAGTGGCAAGCATACCCATATGGTCGGCAGTGGTACGATTCATTTTGCTGTCTGCCTGGCGGCCTCTCCAAAAATTGCCTCCGCCTATGACTATGCCCACTTCGACGCCCATACGTCGTACCGCAGCGATCTGGGCGCAGACAAAGTCCAATTTATGCATATCGATGCCCATTCCGGCGTCGCTTGCCAACGCTTCGCCCGATATTTTTATTATCACGCGCTTATATTTTACCGCGCTGTCGACAGACAAATTTTTTACAATGTCATTTTCCATAATAAACCTCATTTTTAGGCTATCTAACAATGTCAATTTTTCGCCGTAAAAAAAGGAATGTCAAACATTCCTTTTAAAACGCTTATTTGATGCCGGCCGCTTGAGCCATGACCTCGCCGACGAAATCATCTTCTCTCTTTTGCAGGCCTTCGCCCATTGCATATCGTATGAAGCGAAGCACTGTAGCGTTGCCGTTGTCTTTGAGATATTGCCCGACCGTGATGTCTTGATTTTTGACGAAGATTTGTTCCGTAAGACAAGTCTCTTTATAAAATTTCACTATTCTGCCGTTGAGCATCTTTTCGATGATGGCCAAAGGCTTCTTGCTGTCCTCGTTGAGCGCTTGCGCCTTGAGGATCTCCTTTTCGTGCTCCAGAACTTCCGAGGGGACGTCGTCTCTGCCGATATATTGCGCGTTTGCCGCAGCAATTTGCAGCGCTACGTCGTGCAAAACCTCCTGAGGTGCATTTGTCGTAGCTTCGACCATAACGCCGATCTTTCCTCCGAGATGGATGTAGGTGTCGATCGCCGTATTTTCGGCCGCATATACTTCAAAGCGACGGATGGAAAGCTTTTCGCCCATCTTCATGATATATTCGTTGGTGACGGGTTGCATTGCAGCGACGACTTCTTCGAGCGTATGAGAAGGATTGTCGAGGATATGATCGGCAACTTTAGCTACATATTCTTTGAATACGGGACCGCCGGCGACGAAGTCAGACTCGCAATTGACCTCCAGAAGAACATACCTGCCGTTTTTATTGGCGGCGTAAACGATGCCTTCCGCTGCGATGCGAGCTTCTTTCTTGGCGGCAGTTGCCATGCCTTTTTCGCGAAGATAATCTATAGCGGCGTCCATATCGCCGTCGGTAGCTACGAGAGCCTTTTTGCAATCCATCATGCCAACGCCCGTGCGCTGACGAAGTTCCATAACGTCTTTGCTTGTGAATGCCATATTCTTACTCCTAAAATTCAATTATTAATATATCAATTTTCGGCAGCTTCTTTTTCGGCTATAGCCTTTTCAAGCGCCTCTTCGGGGCTCAACGGCTCGATCTCGGGCTCTTTGACGGGCTCGACTGCCTTTTCAAGCTCTTCCATATTTTGAGGAGCGTCCTCCTCTTCGGGGATATCCGCATGCAGCGATTCGCCTTGTTTGGCCTCAATCACGGCGTCGGCCATGAGTTGCGCAAACAATTGGATCGCGCGGATCGCGTCGTCGTTGCCCGGGATGACATAGTCCACAAGGTCGGGATCGCAGTTGGTATCGACCACCGCCACTATGGGGATATTGAGTTTGCGAGCTTCTCTGACGGCGTTTTCCTCTTTTTTGATGTCGACTACAAACATGCATCCGGGAAGCGTACGCATATTCTTTATGCCGCCCAAATTCTTTTCAAGATCGTCGCGCTCCTTTTTAAGTGCGGCTACTTCCTTCTTGGGAAGCATTTCGAACTCGCCGATAATTTCCATCTGATTGATTTTGTTGAGGCGATCTATCCTCGTGCGGATGGTCTTGAAGTTTGTCAGGGTGCCGCCCAACCATCTTTGATTGATGTAGAACATATCGCAACGCTCCGCCTGTTGTTTGATCGCGTCTTGAGCCTGCTTTTTGGTGCCTACAAAAAGGATGGATTTTCCCTCCGCGGCAACGCTCTTTACAAACTCGTACGCCGCTTCTACGTGGTCGACGGAAATTTGCAGGTCAATGATGTGGATATCATTGCGAGTGGAGTAGATGTACTTTGCCATTTTCGGATTCCAACGTTTTGTCTGGTGTCCGAAGTGCACGCCCGCTTCGAGCAGGGCTTTCATTGTTGTTACGGCCATTATATTGGTCCTCCTGTATTGTTTTTACCTCCTGCGGCTTCTTCGCCTCGGCGCCCTTGACGGGAACTGCTTCGACTCCGTCGCAGTGTGCGGTCTAGTGGATTATATAATATATAAAAATATTTTGCAAACAAAAATAGCAACTTTGCGATAAAATTTGAAAAAAATTACTTTTTCAACAGTATTTTACGCGCAAAATACTGTATTTATCTGCCCAGACAGGTTACGTCGGTTATATTGGTATTCAAATCGGCGGAAAGCGCAGCCCATGCCTCCTCGGTGCCGTTGAACGTTATGCGTACGTCGGTGCATGTTGCAAACGCTGTCGGCGACAACGTTTTAAGCGAAGCCGGCAATGTAAAAACGCGCATAGTGCTCAAAAAGGCCGAGCCGTCGATCGTCGTTATACCCTCGGGTATCTCAAGCGAGTCGGACGGATAGTTGGCATAAGCGCCCGTGTTTATTTTTGTCACGCTTCCGTCGTCGGGAATTCTACTGTCGCCGAATGCCGCGACGAGTGTGCCCTCGGTATCGTATATGCAACCGTTTTTTAAGGTATAGCGGCTGTTTTCGCCGTCAAGCGTCAAAACCAGATTCGGACAATTGAAAAAGGCGCCCGGATAAATCGCCGTAACGTATTTTGTTATATGCATTTTTCTGAGGCTCTTACAATGCGCAAACGCGGAATAATATATTATTACGGTTTCGTCGGATATCGTCGCCTCTTCGACAGGAGACGCCGCATTTATCGAATTGGCGTTTATCCTATCGCCCAAAAACTCTACTTTTTTGAGCTTGGGGGACGCTGCAAGTCTTATGACGTTGCATGTCGATTTGATATATTCTATCTGATCGCAGCCGTTAAAAATTCCGCTCCCTATCTCCATTATCCCAGCGCCGGTGACGAAAGACGTCAACGAAGTGCAATCCGCAAAAACGCCTCCGCCCAACTTTTTCACTGAGGACGGCAATACCATTTGAGTGAGCGCAGTACAGCCTCTGAAAGCGTCGTCGCCGACAGTCAAAAGACGCTCTGAAAGCTCTATCTCCCTAAGCGCCGTGCAACCCTTAAACGATTTGTCGAAAATGTCGACCACGGTGGACGGCAATATGATTTTTTG
>CANREO010000078.1 GCA_947629635.1 uncultured Clostridia bacterium | reverse complement strand
CGCGCACGGGCGACGCAACGGACGCAGTCGCTACGGTCTTTGTGGGGCAGTGGACGGGTCAACTGATCAATGAATATGAAAATACGCTTGACGTGCAGATCCAAATAAGCGCAAACGGCAGGATCTCGTATGGAGGAGCGGATGAGGCGTTCGTATTTGATGTGGATCAAATGACCGCCGCCGTCAGATTGACCGTGAACGGAAATAGTTATGACATCACGCTCAAATGGGATGAGGAAATGGAAATTTTCCTTGCGGAATTTCATGAAGGGTCTACCGAAAGCACTTATAAAGGAGAATTGCAGAAAAATGCCTAATTTGAGTTTGAAATTATAAAAAAGCGGAATACATTTGAAAAGTATTCCGCTTTTATTTGTTTTTTGGAATTGTTTCAATAAATATTTATGCCGTTAAGCATTATTTTCCTCGGGCCGAAGTAGCCTCCGCGCACGCAAGTTTCTTTGGAGAGCCTGGCTGTGTTCAGTGCCTCGCTTAGTTTGCCGCTCATCGCTATTCCCGTCACGGGTATGCGAACATTGCCGTCAAAATAGTAGGCAAGTCTTATCTCTCCGCCGATATAGTCATTGTATAGATCTACTTGCAGTCCGCTGAGATATACAAGCTCCAAATGCGGTTCTTTGAGCAGTTCGCTTTCAGATGTTGCGCCTGCGTCGACCTCTATGCATTGAGATTTGCCTGTCGGCGCTTTGTCAAGATATTGCGCGAAACGGAAGGAGCCGTAGCCGCCGACGACTTTGCCATCCTCAACGATCCGTACGTCGGTCAACTCGCTGCCGTCCTCATCGAAGTAGGAACTTAGCGGACTGCCGTTTATTCTTGCGCGCATGGTTATCGTGATCCTGTCACCCGTGGGGTCGGTCTGTAACATGTCTCCGACGTTTAGCAGGTTGGAATGACCATACTCGCGCGCATAGTCTCTGTCGGCGATAAGTTCCGAAAAGAGCGTGCAGATTTCTTCGGGGTTCAGCACAACGGGGCAGTTTAGCGCGGTCTGCGGTTTTACGGCCTCCAGCCTCGCCTTGACGTCGCCAAGGCGCGCGGCGATCTCTTCCGTCAGAGCATGTTCGTCAAGTTCGGCAAGCGTGTAGGTCTCGAAAAGTTCCACTGACTGTTCACTGCCGTTGCACGTGGGAATGGCTTCGACGCTAACGGTATGTTTGTTTTGCGTCCGGTCTATACCTTGGCTGTTGACGACGCGTACGGTCTTTGACGTAACAAACACTTCCAGAGCGTTGATGTCGCAGTCATTGCGAGTATTGGCTTCGCTTACGGCGCGCGCTATGCGCGCGGCGACCTTTTTTTCATCCATATCATTCAAGTTGGACGGAATTGTAGCCTCTGATTTTCGGTCGGAAGGCAGGGAGTAGGGTTCGTCGAAAATCAACATTGCCTTGTCGTGTGCCGATCGAGCTTTTCTTTCTATATCCGCTTCGCTCATGGACGCGTAGACATTGAATGCGCTGTTGCCGCGTTTGCCGTCATGGTCGCAATAGAGCGTAACGGTTCTGATATCGCTCTCGGACTTTCTGACAGTTTCAAGTTTGCCGTGAACGAAAAAGAGTTCATAGGACGATGTTTGAGAACCGAAGATTTTATAGTCGTCGCAATAAGATTTGATAATTTCGCAAATTTTCATTATATCCGCCATATTTCACCCCAATCTCACTTTCAATTTGAGCGACGGGCCGCCGTCCGAGACGCGCACCCACTCCTTATGACCTTTGCCGCAGTGACCGCTGCCTTCTATTTCGGAGTTGTCCGAGATCATGCTTATCGAGCGCAACACGTCGGGCACATAGCCGCTCATGACGACGGGCGACACATAGTTGTCGGTCAAGACGCCGTCGACTATTTCTCTGCCATATTCCGCTACGCATTGCACTTGCCAATTTTTCGGATCTTCCATGCCGTTGTTTGTTTCAAAGATCATATAGCCGTGTTGTATGGACGCGATCATATCCTCGAGTTTGTCCTTGCCTGGTTCGAAAAACGTGTTGGTCATACGGGAATATGCCTTGCGCGTATGATCTTGACGCCTGCCGTTGCCGGTGGGCTCCGTGCCCAACTCCGAAGCGCTTACGAGGTCGCTTATACCGCGCATAAGTATGCCGTCCTGGATGATTTGCGTATCCTTGGCGAGAACGCCGTCATCGTCGAAGAAATAGCTTGCCACGCTTAACGTCGCAGCCGCTCCGTCGTGCATATTGCAGATGGAAGAGGCGACGGGAGCGCCTATACAATTTTTGGCGAGCGCGCGGTCTTTGACAAACATATCCATCTCTACGCCGTGGCCGAAAGCTTCATGAGCCAAAAGACCCGTAATCGACGGATCCGTGATGACGTCGTATTCGCCGGGGACGATAGGCTTGGCGGAGGCGAGCATATGCGCCTTATGCACAAGTTTGTCCATCTTGTCGGGCAGGGCGCCGAGCACGTTGACGAGCATGTGGCTGTTCGCTCCTTCGCGCGCGGAGACCATTCTGCCGTTTTCGCTGTAGTTGACCAAAAGGAAACCGTTGACCCAGGTGTAGTTTTGGTCAAGGATACGATTGGCGCTTACAAACAGTTTGCTCACTTCGAGCGTGCCGATGATGACGGCGGCGTTGAGGATGTTTTCGCTTCTGCCCACAAGCGCGTCCTTTAGGCGGGTGCAGTAGTCCAGAAGTTGTTGTTCCGAATACTTGTCAAAGTCGTTTTCGCGTGAAAATGACTGCACAAGTGGCTCGTCAGCGACCGGAGCGGTGGACACCATCAACGGCTTGAGGCTGTCGTCTGTCTGCACGGATGCGAGGATCTTTTGTACGAGAGCGGCTTTGTCGCCGGAAACGTCGTCCGTAGAATACTCGAAAAACGCTTTGCCGTCCGACATTTTGACAACAAATCCGCACTCCGTTTCGGCGCCTTCACCGGCGTAAGCCGTGCGGCGGTCGACGCGGACGCTCACCGTTTTGACGTCGGAGGACGCTGACGTATGCGAAATGCTGTTTGAGCAGAGCGACAAGTTCGACGCAGTCGTCCTTGCGCGATTGCAAAAATTTGCTGAATACCATATATTCTCCTTGAAAAATACAATTTATATAAAGAGTTTATCACAAAAATCGCGAGCAGGCAAGACTACTTTTGTCGCGGCGCGAAAAAGTCGAAGAGAGCGCTTCAAAGAGCAAACTATAGTTGCAAAATAAAGTTTAGGTGTTATAATATAAATAACAATAAAAATACAAGAGGCATGACTATGGATTTGACTTATAAGAGGCAGAATATCTTTGCAAATGCGGATGAAAGCAAGCGCCGAGCGATAATGGATTATTGCGAGGGCTACAAAAAGTTTTTGGACGCGAGCAAGACGGAGCGAGAGGCCGTGGCGACGACCGTCGCGATGCTCGAGGCGGACGGATATAAAAAATATACGCTTGGCGACAAGATAAACAAGGGCGATAAGTTGTATTACAACAATCGCGGCAAGGCGCTGTTTATATTGCGCGCGGGCACGGCTGACGTGGCAAAGGAAGGCGTGCGCATACTTGTGGCGCACGTGGACAGTCCCAGGCTGGATCTCAAACAGGTGCCGATGTACGAAAAAGCGGATATGGCGTATTTCAAGACGCACTATTACGGCGGCATAAAGAAGTATCATTGGCTGACGATACCCCTCGCGTTGCATGGCGTAGTGATGTTGGCGGACGGCACTAAACTTACGGTGAGCGTGGGCGAGAGCGATGATGACCCGGTGTTTTACATCACGGATCTGTTGCCGCATTTGTCGCAGGAACTGAACGTCAAGACGGTTGGAGAGGGCTTCAATGCGGAAAATTTGAATTTGCTTATAGGCGGCATGCCGATGCACGGAGAGGAAAAGGACGCCGTGAAGAAGGCAGTGCTTCAATTGTTGCACGAGCGCTACAATGTCGCCGAAGAGGACTTGCTCAGCGCGGAGTTGGAGGCAGTGCCTGCCGTCAAGGCGAGAGACGTAGGTTTTGACCGCGCGTTTGTAGCGAGCTACGGTCATGACGACAGAGTGTGCGCCTATCCCGAGGTCACGGCGACCATGCGCACGCATACGGAGCAGACGGTGCTTACGATACTGGCGGACAAAGAGGAAATCGGCAGCGAGGGCAATACGGGCATGCAATGCGTGTTGATAAACGATCTGCTTGACATGATAGCGGCAAGTTATGGGGTAAATCCGGCGGTATTGCGCGCGCATTCCAAGTGCATCTCGGCGGATGTGACAGCCGGCTATGACCCTGCATACGCCTCCGCTTTTGAAGAGTTGAACGCCGGATATGTGGGCAAGGGCGTCGCGATGAACAAGTTTACGGGTTCGCGCGGCAAGTCGGGCAGCAACGACGCGTCGGCAGAATATGTGGGCTATCTGCGCGGCATATTTGCAAAGGAAGGCGTGATTTGGCAGACCAGCGAGCTTGGCAGAGTTGATCTAGGCGGCGGCGGCACCGTGGCGAAGTACATTGCCAAAAACAACATAGACACCGTCGATATGGGCGTCCCCGTGTTGTCCATGCATGCGCCTTATGAACTTGTGTCGAAAGCGGACGTGTATTCCGCACACGAAGCGTTCAGCGCGTTTATAAAGTGAGCGTAAAAAGCAAAACATATTGCATAAAATCGCCCGTTGTCCGATATCAGGCAACGGGCATTTTGTATTTTATAAGGTTTTCATTATAAAAATTAATTTCGTGTTATACTATTACAATACAAATTCTAAAAATCCCAACCTGTGCGTTTGACATGGGTTGAGATTGTCATGCCATGAGGGATTCGCCAATCAGCGCAGCGGAAGAGCTTGCTCTTGGAAGCGGAGCGTGCAGCGCGACCGTGGGTCAGGGCGGCTGTAAGCCGCGCGCAATTTTCACTTGAAATTGCACAGGTTCAAATCCCACAATGGAAAGAAAATCCCAACCCAAGTTCGACTTAGGTTGGGATTGGCGTGCCATGAGGGATTCGAACCCCCGACCTTCTGGTCCGTAGCCAGACGCTCTATCCAGCTGGGCTAATGGCA
>CANREO010000077.1 GCA_947629635.1 uncultured Clostridia bacterium | reverse complement strand
CGATTGACGACAAGCGAGATATCCCGAAGCCTGTACGATGACAACAATCCTATCACCTTGTCCGCGTCACGAATAGCGGAAGCCGAAGGAGTGGTGACCACTATTGCCTCATCTGCGGCGCAAACTGCCCTATGAAAGCCGTTTTCTATACCCGCGGGGCAATCTATAATGACAAAATCGAAATCGCTAAAACTGTCCACGACCTCTCTGAAAGCCTGAGCAGTGACGACCGCGCTGTTCTTCGAGGACGGAAGAATGCGCATACTGCTCGCCTCGTCGCATACAAGCGCTTGAAATGGTCTGCATTTGCCCATCAGGACGTCGCTTATGTCGTAAACTACTCTCCTCTCTATCGCCGTGACTACGTCCAAGTTATTTAGTCCCACGTCTGCGTCAACAAGCGCCACCTTATATCCGAGTGCGGAGAGCTTTCTGCCAAGCGAAGCCGTGACGGTGGTTTTTCCCACTCCGCCTTTACCCGAAGTTACTACTATTTTTCTCATATTTTAATAATAAAATATCCTCGTCAAAACTTATGGAAGAATTGAGAAGATAATCGCAAGGTTTGTCAAATTTCGGCTACACAAAAGCATCGAGGATACATAAAAAGAGCGACAAAATCTCCGCTCTCTCAATAATGGAACAAAGAATAAATACAAATATTTTGCCAAACGGGTTGTAGTGTTTTCAAAGAAAAAAGAAGCGATTTAAATTCACTTCTTTTCTTTTGTCGCCTTCAAATAGGCGCCGTTATATTTCTATAGGAACTTAAATAATCTCAATTTTTCTTGTTTTTTTCGTAATAGTCGATTGCGGCGCGTATGGCGTCTTCGGCCAGCACCGAGCAATGTATCTTTTGAGGAGGCAATCCCTCGAGTTCGGTGATAACCTGTTTGTTTGTGATTTTAAGCGCTTCGTCGATCGTCTTGCCTATGATCATTCCCGTTGCGGTTGAGCTGGATGCAACCGCCGCCGCACAGCCGAATGTCTTGAATTTTGCGTCCTCGATGACGCCGTCGGGATTGATGCGCATGGTGATTCGCATAATATCTCCGCACACCTCGTTGCCAACCGTGCCTATGGCGTTGTAGTTTTCCACCTCTCCCATGTGTTGGGGGTTTTTGAAAACTTCCATAACCTTTTCGTTGTACATATATTCTCCTCGGAGGCGACCCTCCTGAAAATTTATTTTTTCTCTTTATAAAGCGGCGACATCGCGCGCAATCTTTTTACTGTCTTTATAAGCTCGTCCACAGCGTAATCCGCTTCTTCTTCGGTATTGTGTTTGCCAAATGAAAATCTTATTGAGCCGTGCGCGGTGCCTATTGGCACGCCTATTGACAGCAGCGTCCTGGACGGCTCAAGCGAGCCCGAAGAGCAAGCCGAACCCGACGATGCGCTTATGCCTGCAAGGTCAAGGGAATATAAAATCGATTCGCCCTCTATATATCTGAAACTGAAATTAGCGTTGTTTGGCAACCTCCGGGAGGCGTCTTTAGGACCGTTGTAATATATCTCGTCTATATTATCCAAAACTTTTTTCACAAATCTGTCTCTGATTTTTGCCACATACTTGCCGTCGCTCTCAAGAGTGCTCATTGCCTCCTCAAGCGCAACTGACATGCCCACGATGCCGGGAGTATTGCTCGTGCCTCCGCGATGAGCCCTCTCCTGCTCTCCGCCGGTCATAAACTTCTCCATGCGCAAACCGTTGCGGATATACAACGCGCCCATTCCCTTTGGCCCGTAAAACTTGTGCGCCGACATGGACAACATATCCACGCCCAAGTCCTTGACATCATACCTTATCGCGCCCGTCGCTTGTACGGCGTCCGTATGGAACAGCGCGCCGTGACGATGCGCTATTTCGCACAACTCTTTTATCGGCTCGATCGTGCCGATCTCGTTGTTGGCATACATTACGCTGACAAGCACAGTATCTTCGCGTATCGCGCCTTCAAGAGACTCAGGCGAGACAAATCCCTCGCCGTCTACGGGCAAATATGTCACCTCATAGCCGTATTTTTCAAGTTGTTTGCAAGTGGAATAGACCGCCGGATGCTCTATTACGCTTGTGATTATGTGCCTACCTTTGTCGCGATATTGCGCGGCAGCACCCTTTATAGCCCAATTGTCCGCCTCTGTGCCGCAGGACGTGAAGTACACCTCGCTCGGGCGAGCGCCTATGCACGCGGCGATCTTCTGCCTTGCTTCCGCGACGGCCTTGGCCGCCTCCCTGCCATAGACATGCTGTGAGTTAGGATTGCCGTAAGTCTCGCAAAAGTATGGCTCCATCGCCTCTAATGCCTTTTTCGAAAGCGGCGTCGTTGCCGCATGGTCAAGATAGATGCTTTTCATATGCTCTTCCTCACTCGTATTGGCAAACATGAAATATTATTCATATTCTTTTCATAACAGGTTATCACTTGCGGCTGTGAAAGTCAATACAAAAAATATTTTTGTATATTTTTGTTTTTTTATTCTTCCTCGTCCACCGTCAAGTTTGCGTTATGATAGACGTTTTGTATATCGTCAAGTTCCTCGAGTTTATCCAACAATTTCAATAGGTTTTTTTGCTGTTCGGGCGTCGGATCGACATAGCTATCGGGGATCATGGATGTCTCTGCAGAGAGTATTTTGACTCCCGACGCTTCCAATGCCGCTCTCACTTGCGAAAGGCTTGACGGATCGGTATACACTTCGAATATCTCGTCGTCGTCAGAATTTATATCTTCGGCGCCAGCATCCAGAGCATAAAGCATAAGTTCATCCTCTTCTATATCCTCTTTGGAGATGGCAATTACGCCCTTACGTTTGAACATAAAGGATACGCAACCCGTGGTTCCCATCGCTCCTCCGAACTTGTCGAAGAGGTGACGCACGTCGCCCGCGGTGCGATTTTTATTGTCCGTCAAAGCGTCGACTATGATGGCGGTGCCGCCGACTCCGTAACCCTCGTAAACCATCTCTTCATAGTTTATCGATCCCAACTCGCCGCTGGCCTTTTTAATGCTGCGGTTGATATTGTCGTTGGGCATATTGTTGTCCTTGGCTTTTGCAATGGCCTGTGCCAATTTGCTGTTGCTGTTCGGATCGGGGCCGCCCTCTTTTACGGCGACGGCAATTTCGCGTCCGATCTTAGTGAAAATGTTTGCCCTTGCGGCGTCCGTTTTGCCCTTTTTCTGTTGAATATTGTGCCATTTGCTGTGTCCGCTCATAAAAATTACTCCTATTTTTGTGTCATATACATCGCCACCGCCGTTGCCACGGCAACGTTCAAAGACTCTATTCCGCCTTGCATCGGCAGAGCATATGAACTCTTTACCGACTCTTTTATGCTTTCTCGCACTCCGTGCGCCTCGTTGCCCGCAACGTACAATACGGGACATGTCGGGCTGTTTTTCAATATATTTTCGCCCATCATGTCAAGCACTACGCTGTTTGTTTCTCGCACAAGCCGCATCGCCTGCACGGTGTCCACCTCGTACGCGCGCACTCTGAACACACCGCCCAAACTTGCTCTTATGACCTTGGGCGAATATAAATCAGCGCATTCCAGCAGATAGACGTCGTTAAAACCACATGCGGCAGCCGTCCTGAGCACCGTGCCCACATTGCCCGGGTCCGCTACGCCGTCAAGCAACAGAGCGTTGCCCTTGGGAAGCGCGAATTCCGATGGCGCGACCTTGCATATCGCCGCAATGCCATATGGCGAAACCGTGTCGCTTATGCTCGCCATAAGCTCATCTTTTATATAATATACTTGCGCGCGCGTAAAATCAATAGGCCGACCGTCATTTGCCTCGAATTTGCACAATAACTCTCGCGCCTCCTCCTTTCTTGACGGAGTCGACAGGAGATATTTGACTCTGACATTCGACGGCAAGTCTCTGAGCACGTTTATCCCTTCGACCAAAATAAGCCCCGTCTCCAGACGGAACTTTCTTTTGGCAAGCGACCTCGCCAGTTTTACTATGCCGTTTTGCGCGGATGTGACGATATCTTCCAATTTTGTAGCCGACTTTGAGGCGATGTTTTAAGGACGCGCAGTGCGCGTCCTTAAAGCTTGTCGTTATTGAAGCGCCTTTTTTGCGCTTTCGCAAAGAGCGGTAAATGACTTGGGATCGCTCACTGCTATTTCGCTGAGTACCTTTCTGTTGAGGTCGATGCCGGCTACCTTAAGACCGTGCATAAGAGTGGAATATGACATTCCGTTGAGGCGCGCTCCGGCATTGATACGAGCGATCCAAAGCTTTCTGAAATCGCGCTTCTTCTGCTTTCTGCCGACGTAGGCATAATAACCGCTCTTGAGAAGTTGCTGCTTGGCAACGCGATAAAGAGCGTGTTTGCCGGCATAATAGCCTTTTGCTTGCTTCATTATTTTTCTGCGCTTTTTGAGCGCGTTTACGGCTCTTTTTATTCTCATAGTTCAGTTCTCCTTATTTATACGGCAAGAGTCTCTTGACTTCTGCCGCTCTTGTCTCATCGACATACTCGATAGAGCGGAGGTCTCTCTTTCTCTTGGTAGTCTTCTTTGTCAGAAGGTGGCTGTGTGCAGAATGGCCTCTTTTATAATAGCCGTTTGCTGTGACGCGGAAACGCTTTTTGGCGCCGCTGTGTGTTTTTTGTTTTGGCATAATGCTGCCTCCTCGATTATTTTGCTTGACCAAGCGGTCACAAGTTTACTTTTTTGCGGTGGGCGCGAGGATCGTATATATTATCCTGCCCTCTTGAGTGGGTTTCTTTTCCACCGACATACCGAACTCTTCGCAATCCTTGGCGACGAGGGCGATATAGTCGTCAACTATTTGCACGGCAATTTCGGGATGCGCCTGCTGACGGCCTTTGAGGCGAATAGACGCTTTCACTTTGTTGCCTTTTTCTATAAATTTTGCCGATTGCAATGCAAGCCTCGTCGTATCGCCGATATCTATCGTGGCGGACAATCTTATCTCTTTCACCTCGGTGATACTCTGATTTTTCTTGGCTTCCTTTTCCCTCTTTTGTTGATCGTAACGGTATTTGCCGTAATTCATCAATTTGCAGGTGGGCGGCGTCACTCCCGGCGGCGTCATTTTGACAAGATCGAAACCTTGCTCATCCGCAATGGCGCGCGCGTCCCTGATGGGAAGTATGCCGTACTGCTTGCCGTCCTCGCCTATGACGTCCTCCTCGACCGCCTCTTTTTCATATTTGAATTTCAGTTTGCCCTTGCCGTG
>CANREO010000076.1 GCA_947629635.1 uncultured Clostridia bacterium | reverse complement strand
CAAAAGCTGCATAGATAAACTCAAAAAAAAGCGCCTGCTGAGCTCCGCTTTCAAGACCGCGGTCGGCGAGGACGTATATGCCGAAACAGACGGAGTAGACTATGAAGAAAACTGAGCTTGTTGCCGATGGTAAAATATCCGCGTACGTCGGACTTGCCATGCGTGCGAATTCAGTGCTTTTCGGCGAAGATATCATATGTGAGAGAAATAAATATATCAAGCTGGTTTTGATAGACTCTTCGGCGTCGGACAAATACGTTGAAAGACTGTCGAAAAAACTTAAAGACTATCCGATATTCGTGCTTGACGGACTGAGGCAAGCGGTGCATCGCGACAGCGTAAACGCAATAGCGGTGACAAATGAGAACCTGGCAAACGCTATAATTGAAATATTGAGGTGAATATGCCCGAAAATAGAAAAGAAGCAAACATCGATTCCGTTAAAATGCTCGGCGAGTACAAAACAGAAAAGCTGAATAAACTCATCGGCGAGATCTCGCGTACGAAATCTCAGGTCGGGAGTCTGCTTGAAAACATCAGAAGCAAGATAGACGCACTCGTTGCAAAAGCGAAGGCGGAAGAAATCGCCAAACAAGCAGAGACAGCGCTCCAAATTCCGCCCGTTGTCGCTGAGAAACAATCTACCGAGCAAACGACGCGCGCAGCGATAAATGAGCCGATAAGTGAGCAGCAACCTCCCAAACAGACGGAAAAAGCTGAGCAACTTAAGCCCAGAAGCGAATTCGAGCGTATAGAGACTGCGCCCGACGGCAGACAAAAACGCATGTACGAGCCGCCGAAACAAAAGCCCAAAGTTGAAACGCGCATATTCGGCGACGGCGGATATCAAGCCCCTCGCGGCGGAAGATCGCAGGGACAAACGGGCAGACCGCAGGGTCAACAACCTATGCGGCGTCCGGGACTTTCCGGTGGCGGACTTGCCAATATAGCGCAACAGGCACCGCCTAAACCTTCCAATCAAAAGGGAAAAGGGCAAAAGCAAAATTCAAACAGCGGCGCAAGCAAATTCGACGACAGAAATTCAAATAAACGCTCTCTTCTCAAGAAGGGATTTATCGTAGATGACAGAATTTCGTATGACGAGGACGGCGAAGAGGTCGTGCGCAACTACAAAGTCAATCGCAATCGCGGAGGAGGCAACAGCGCAACCGTAATAATTGAAAACGCGGTTGTTACAGTCGATCCCGTGCCCATCAAGACGCTCAGCGAAAAGATAGGCAAATCCGCCGCGGAAATAGTACGGACTCTTTTTATGCTCGGTATTATGAAGACCATAAACGATGTCATCGACTTTTCGACGGCAGAGCTTGTGGCGGATGAATTCGGCATAAAGCTGGAGTATAAACCGGATATCACCCTCGAGGATACGCTGACTGCAAAACTGGAGTTCGACGAGGTCGAGGACATCGACAATCTTGTGCCCAGACCTCCCATCGTCACGATCATGGGACACGTCGACCACGGCAAAACTTCATTGCTTGACTATATCAGAAAATCAAACGTTACGGGCGGCGAAGCGGGCGGCATAACGCAACATATAGGCGCGTATACCGTGTCGCTGAACGGCGCGCCGATAACTTTCCTGGATACGCCCGGACACGAAGCGTTTACATCTATGCGTGCGCGCGGCGCACAAGTCACGGACATAGCCGTGCTTGTAGTCGCGGCAGACGACGGTATAATGCCTCAAACGATCGAGGCAATAAGCCATGCTAAACAGGCAAACGTGCCCATCGTCGTCGCGCTTAACAAAATGGACAAAGCAGGCGCAAATCCCGACAGAGTATTGCAACAATTGGCCGAAAAAGAAGTCGTCCCCGAAGAGTGGGGCGGCGATACGCCTGTCGTAAGAGTATCCGCAAAGACCGGCATGGGCATAGAAGATCTGCTTGAGCAAATCCTCGTCCGCGCCGAGGTCGAAGAGCTTCGCGCAAATCCCGACAGAAATGCTCGCGGCACTATAATCGAAGCCAAACTCGACAAAGGTTTGGGCAAAATAGCCACTATACTGGTCCAGACGGGTACGTTGCACGTTGGCGACAATGTTGTGGCTGGCGTTTGTACGGGCAAAATACGCGCCATGATAGACGATAAGGGCAGAAAAGTTAAGAGCGCAGGGCCTTCTATGCCGGTTTCCGTCACCGGATGGGACGATGTCCCGGAGGCGGGCGACCGTATAGACGTTGTCTCCGACGAAAAGTTTGCAAGAGAACTTGCCGAAGAGCGCAAACTGAAAATTGCTGGCGCACAAACGGAAAATACGGCGGTTTCGCTTAACGATCTGTTTGACAAAATCTCGAAGGGAGAATTGAAGTCTGTCAAACTTATCATCAAAGCGGACGTTCAAGGTTCCGTGGAAGCGGTCAAACAATCCCTGGGCAAACTCGGCAACGAGGAAGTGAATATCGACATTATCCATAGTGCGGTCGGCGGCATAAAGGAGAGCGACGTTTTGCTTGCTGAAACGGCAGGCGCAATAATAATCGGATTCAATGTACGCCCGGACACAAACGCGAAAGCGCTTGCCGCGCAAAAACATATCGATATCCGTTTCTATGACATCATATATAACGCCATAGAGGACATCCAAAAGGCAGTCAAAGGTATGCTTGCTCCTAAATTCAAAGAAGTTGTCCTCGGCTCTGCCGAAATCCGCGAATTGTTCAAAATCAGCGGCGTAGGCACAATCGCGGGTTGCCACGTTTTGGACGGCAAGATCGTAAGAAGCGCCAAGGCAAGACTTATACGCGGCGGAAAGGTAGAATACACCGGCGAAATAGCTTCGTTGCGCCATGGAAAAGAGGACGTGAAAGAAATCGCACGCAACTTTGATTGCGGTATAATGCTCAGCAACTATCAGGACGTCAAAGTCGGCGACGTCATAGAGGCCTTTGATATGGAGATGCTGAATGAAGATTAAGACGGAAAGAGTCAACTCGGAACTTGCCAAACAAATCACAAAGATCATTTCCGAAGACATTAAAGACCCTAGACTCGGCAATGCGATAATAGGCGTCACAAAACTGTATACGACGCCGGATTTGAAATATGCAAAAGCATATTTGAGCATTTATGCAGATAGTCCGGAAAGCATTAAAGAAGCATACTATACGGTTTGCAGGTCGAAGGCGTTCATCCGCGCGCGTCTCAAAGAAGAAGTAAAAATGCGGTTGATCCCCGAACTGAACTTCCTTATCGACGACTCGGTGGATTACAGCTTCAAAATAGAAGAATTGTTGACAAAAATAAACCAATCGGGTAAAAGCGATGATCAATAAAACCATTTTAGGCGAAATATTGAAGCAAATACAGCGCGAGAATGATATCGCGCTGTACTGCCATACAAATCCCGACGGGGATGCTCTTGGCAGTATGCTTGCTTTGCGCCTCGCTCTCACTCGCAAAGGAAAACAAGTGGCGACATATTGCGATTCTACCGTGCCCCGCAAGTATACCTGCCTTATGGGGAGCGAATGCATATCTATGCCGGACAAACGCGTTCACAAACTTGCGATAAGTATAGATTGCAGCGATTTGGATAGGTTGGGACAGTGCATGAAATCGTATTTGTCCGCAAAATCGCAGATAGCCATAGATCATCATGCCTCCCATAAAAAGTTTGCCGATACGACGCTTGTAGACGCAAAAGCGGCCGCATGTGCAGAGATAGTTTTTCAACTGATAAAACAGCTTCGGGCGCTTGATAAAGACGTTGCCGCTCTGTTGATGGCCGGCCTCGTTACGGACAGCGGTTGCTTTGCTTTTTCAAATACCACAAGACAGACGCACGCCATCGCTTGCGAACTTATGGATCTCGGCATCGATACGCACGACATCATTTATCGCGTGTACAGAAGCACGGATATAAACAGATTCAGATTGAAAACGCGCGTGCTTTCCAAAGCCAAATTCGATTTGGATGACGCTATAGCGTATATTGTATTTACTAAAGAAGATTTCGCTGCTACCGACACGTCAGTTGCGGACACGGAGGGAATAGTTTCCGAACTCATAGACATAGATTCCGTTCAAGTGGCGTATGCGCTTTGTGAAGTAAACGAACGAGCATATAAACTCAGTATACGCACCAAGGACGCGATAGACGCATCCGAGATCGCAAGACAGTTTGGCGGAGGAGGCCATCTCAATGCAGCAGGTTGCAGAATCAACGGGGATCCACTTGAAATAATCGAAAAACTGACTAAGCTCGCTAAAGACAGAATTATATAAAAATTGCGCGAATTGTCGCGCAAGTTTTATAAAAATCGAAAAATAATAAAATACTTTATGTTTATGAAAGGTTTTGTAAATATCTTAAAGCCGGTCGGTATGACGTCGAGCAACGCAGTAGTGAAACTGCGCGGCATACTCAAAGGATTTACCGGAGAAAGGTTCAAGGTCGGACATATGGGAACGTTGGATCCTCTTGCAAGCGGCGTTTTGCCGATTGCCGTCGGCAGCGCTACAAGACTTTTCGACTATATGCAAGACAAGATCAAGGAATATCGTGCGACATTCAAATTCGGAATTACTTCGGATACGTTGGATATGGGCGGTAACTCATACGAATATGCGCCTGCAAATTTCACAAAAAATCAACTGGAAGCCGTTCTCAAAGAATTTACTGGCGATATCATTCAACTTCCGCCACAATATTCGGCAAAATCCGTCGGCGGTCGCAGGGCATACGACATCGCTAGAAACGGCGGATATGCCGAACTTGCACCGAAGACCGTAAAAATTTACGATATAACGATCGCGGACGACAAATGCGCGTCCGAAAACGAGTATGGTTTTATAATCCGTTGCGGAAGCGGCACATACATCAGGGCCATCGCGAGAGATGTCGCCGCGAGACTGAATACCGTCGGATTGATGAGCTCTCTCGTAAGAACAAAATCGGGAATATTCGATATTAAAGACGCTGTGACATTTGAAGATTTCGAAAAAGATCCATTGCAATACATAGTATCGATAGAACAAGCGCTTCAAGATATTGCGGAATTCGAATTGCCCAAACAGAGCGTAGAAAAGGCACTAAACGGCGTTATGATGCCGTTTGATTTGCCGAACGATGATTATTTTAAGGTTACCGTAGAGGGGAAAGTCATTGCCATAGGCGAAAATATAGAAGGAAAGTTGCGGCTGAAGACGCGACTTTAGGATACACACTGTGAAGATTGTCGATTTCAATACCGAATACGCCGACAAGACCGTGATCGCTCTGGGTTTTTT
>CANREO010000075.1 GCA_947629635.1 uncultured Clostridia bacterium | reverse complement strand
TTCCTTTCGTTTCGCATTTTCGAAGGTACAATCCTGTTCGAATCCAAGTTTTTCGAGTTGCTCGATCTGCTTCTTTGCGGTAGGCGTGATCGCTATATCCTTTCCTCCGTAGATCTTTTGCACCACGGCACGTATTTTATCCTCTATGGGAAGGTTGAGATCATATGAGAAAGTAAAGTCGCCTTTCTCCTCTTCGCAAAGTCTTACTACTTCTTCGGCGAGAGCCTCGCCGCCCTTGCCGCCCTCTGCCCAGACAGTGGAAAGGACGGTGTTTACGCCGAGCTCGCGGCATTTGGAAACGATAAATTCTATCTCCGCGTCGGTATCTGTCGGGAAACGATTTACTGCCACTACGCAAGGCAATTTGTATACGTTTTTGATGTTTGAAACGTGGCGCATAAGGTTTGGTATCCCCTTTTCGAGAGCGACAAGATCCTCTGTCGCAAGCGCGTTTTTCGCCAATCCGCCGTGCATTTTAAGCGCGCGTACCGTTGCGACAACCACAACTGCGGACGGCACGAGACCGGCCATACGGCACTTTATGTCGAGAAATTTTTCCGCGCCCAGATCCGCGCCGAAGCCTGCCTCCGTCACAGCATAATCTCCAAGCCTCAAAGCAAGTTTTGTAGCGATAACGGAATTGCAACCATGCGCAATATTTGCAAACGGACCGCCGTGCACAAGCGCCGGAGTGCCTTCAAGCGTCTGCACAAGATTGGGCTTGAGCGCGTCTTTCAGCAGCGCCGCCATCGCGCCCGCCGCCTTGAGTTGACCTGCCGTAACCGGCCTGTCGTCAAATGTGTAGCCCACAATGATACGGGCAAGACGCGCCTTAAGATCTTCTATCGAACTTGCGAGGCACAACACCGCCATAATTTCACTTGCGACTGTGATGTCAAACCCGTCTTCGCGCGGCACGCCGTTGGCCTTGCCTCCCATCCCGTCCACGATGAATCGCAATTGACGGTCATTCATATCCACGCATCTCTTCCAAGTGATTTTGCGCACGTCCAAACCAAGCTCATTGCCCTGCTGAATGTGGTTGTCGATCATTGCCGCAAGCAGATTGTTCGCGGCACCTATCGCATGAAAGTCTCCCGTAAAATGAAGGTTGATATCCTCCATAGGCACAACTTGGGCATATCCGCCGCCGGCCGCGCCGCCCTTCACGCCGAATACGGGTCCGAGAGACGGTTCGCGCAATGCAACCATGACGTTTTTGCCTATTCGCTTAAGTCCGTCGGCAAGTCCGATCGTGGTTGTGGTCTTGCCCTCCCCGGCCGGCGTAGGAGTGATCGCCGTAACCAACACCAATTTGCCATCCTTGCGCTTGCTTGACGCCATAAGCGGTATATAGTCTATTTTCGCCTTATAATTGCCGTATTGTTCAACATAAGCGCCATCTATACCGGCGACTTTTGCGATTTCTGTAATGCGTTGCATCTTGCATGCTTGCGCGATTTCGATATCGGATCTCATATCAACCTCCTGAGAATCATAGGCTAATTATAAATTTTATTACGTGAAATGTCAAAGGTTGAGGCCACAATATGACGTATATAATCATAATTTTTGAAAAAACTTAAAAAAAATTTATTTTTTTCTCTCATTATCTTGACTATTTTTGAAAAATGTTTATATTCTATATGTGTAAAATAAAAAGTGAGGTTTGATTGACAAATGGAAGATTTTATCGAGTTTAGCAACAAATATCTCAAATGGTACAACGGCCTTAGCAAGATAGTGCGTATACTTCTTTGCATCCTGTGGGACGTTCCGAGCAATCTTTTCCGCCTTTCCAAGAGCATTCTCAAAAAGAATACGCTCGGCATCGTTTTAGCGATCATCTTGATGATTTTCGGCGGTTGGATACTCTTCATTATCGATATCATCTGCATCCTTGCAAAAGATCAAGTTTTGTGGCTTGACGATCTCGGACTCGAAGAGGAAAAAGCGGCAAATGCCGATGCACAACCTGCGGAAGATGAAAAAGCGGAGCAACCTGCGGAAGTTGCCAATGACGAGCAACCCGAACAAGCCGCCCAAGAGGAACAACCTGCAGAAGAGTCCGAAGCAAAAGACGGCACGGTGGAATAAAAAATTCCGGACTGAAACGCCGTCACTGAAAATCTTATGTGACTTAAAAGACCGACAAATCGTCGGTCTTTTATTTTTTCAAAATTATGACGTTCTCACATCGTCACGCCGTCGGACAAATCGGTCGTCGTCTTATTGAGAATGGTTGACCGTTTTGCCATCGCTTGTCACATCTTATGATTCCAGGAATTTTGCAGTGATATTTCTTACTCCCTCTTTCAATGCCGCCATGTCTTTTGGCAGTTGTTCCAAAGTTTTGGAGTCCGCATAATCCGCCTTTTTGTACGTGTCGTAGGAATAATCCAATTTAAGCGTCGCCAAAAGTGCCGCTACGTCGTCTGCAAGTTCTGTTTTGACGGATGCCATGTATCTCAACTTATTTATATCGCGAATACCCTCGAGCAATTTGGCGAGTCTCACGCTCATGCGCGGCGTATATCCGTTGCCGCTGTCCCCCGGATAAATTTGGAAACAGTCGCCCGCTTCGTAATTCCAATGCGTGGTGTCATGCAACGGATCTTTCACCCAAGCGTCAAACGCCCAGCGCATATATCCGTCCGCATTTTGCAACGCACAGTAAAATGCGATCCAATAGCTTTCTCCGGGCATATTCAACGCCAAATTGTTCGGGAAATGCGTAGTGCAAGTATATACTGTGGTCGTCTTGCCCATAGCTTTTCTGTCGGCTACCAGCTTTTCGTATGCCTCGGGGTTTGCTTTTATTGCCTTTGTACCGACACTGATATCGTCGATCCTGTTTGCCAGTTTGACTTTCTCCGGATTGTCTATATCGTTAAATGCGCCCGTCGTCTTTATCGGTCTGCCATCCGAACTCTTCACAGATTCGATGATATTGAGAGTAGCCTCGCTGAAGCCTCTTTCGTCAACGCCCATATAGGCGTCGTCAAACCATCCCTTATCCTCGAGATGAGTTATCAGATCTCGCAAAAAATTTTTCCAAATGTGAGTCCACATCACCGACCCGAACGTAGGCACCAGTGTAAATGTTTTATTTTTATCAACGTCGAAATATCTTATCCGCCCCGACCATGTGGCTATACTGTAAAGCACTATTTTGTTGCCGAGTCCAAGCTCTTTGTTGAGCGAAATCCATGCGTCAAGATCGCTGTAATCGTATGTATATTCGCCGTTTTTCTGTTTTGTCCACTTCACCATTGACGGATAGCGGATATCGTTTGCGCTGTAGGTCTGCCCTCCCCATGCCTCATCAACGATGGAGCAGGTTATTCCATCGGCTCCGATATCTTTATAAAGTTGCATATGCTTTTTGAGTATTTCCAGATGCTCGCCGGAAAACGGTTCCACTTTATAGTATTCCGCTACGCTGTACGGATATTGCCACAATTCGATGCCAAAGTCGCCGAGCGGAAGCTCCGCATCCTGCACCTCGAGCGAATAATCGAACGTCAACTCATCCACGTCGTCTCCCGTAACTGTCACCGTACCGTGATAAACTCCGGCAACGGCGTTTCTCGGGATATTTATTTCCAACCAAATGCTTTTGACTGTGTTTCGAGGTATATCTGTCTGACTTTTGCCGGAAATAATGTCCGGTACAAGCTTCTTATCCTTTGTGCCGGCAGGAGTATCGGAGGGCTTGTGTCCGCTTGGATTGCCAGTATATGCCAAAGTTTCGTCTATAAACGAAACATCAACCTGCGACGCTGAGATGATATTCGCGTCGTAGGAAAAATCCCCCACTCCGACAGAAACATTTTTTATTTCCGCATTCTCGGAAATCAATACGATCTGGCTCAACGCCATGTCGCCCTTCCAGCCGGTAAGCTCATCCGCATTTTTTTCCGCACCGAGAATTTGCTTATATTTATCTTGGGTATAGTGCACGTTTGTATCGCCTATTATACCGTATAGAGCCACCGTCCCGTCGTTTATTATTTCATCGGTTATATCCGTATCATCCTTTTCGTGACACGCCGACAGCGCAAAAACGCTCATGGAAAACAAAATGCACAGAGCAGCGATCAGCACGACCGTTTTCTTCGCATTTGAAAATTTGCTTTTGCGGACTTTGTCATTTTTCATCTTTCCCGTCTCCTTTCTTATCCGCCTTCCTTTTGGTCGGAAATAGAAATACGATTGCCGCAATAAATTGCGCAAGCCCTATTGCGGGTGCAAAGAATATCGTCGTGTATTGCGGATTTATCAGCGATTTCAAATATGACGCAAGACTCATGCTCGATGCTGCCCCGACTTTTTTTGCCACATTCAAAATATTTATATAAGGTATAAAGAAAATCGTAACGCTCAAAGCGCATATGATTGCGCCGAAAATCAGATTGTATATTTTTCCGTATTTTTTGCAAGCGGCGCAAATGACGGATACTATGAGATTTATGCAAGCAAAAGTAAACAAAAACAGCGGTATAAGTTCGGTAAACGCCCAAAATGCGTCCAAACCGAAGCTCTGCGCAAAATACTCGGGGTATGTGAAAATCAACTCCCAAAGATATATGCCGTTATAAATGCTGTTGAATTCGTTGCCACCGTCGAATAAGCCCTTTATGCTCATATAGCACAATACGCTGAAAATGATGAAAGCGAGCGAAAACACTGTCATAAATAGGTTTTTCACTATGTATATAGCGCGCCTTTTTTTGACGGGAGCCTCGGGTTTATCCTCGCTCGTCTCGGCGATCGCTCCGCCTCTTTCGGCAACAGTGCTTTTGAGTTTTACTCCGAGTTTGGCATAACAATTGGGGCAACGAATGATATGACGATAGTCCTCCGGCAATTCGTCGATATTTTCCGGAGGTACAAATCGTATTTCTTCTTTGCATAAAGGGCATCTGGTATACATGGCGCTCTCCATAATCAGCAAAATTTCGGGCCTGTTCCCGAATTGACTTATATTATAACATAAAAATTATTTCTATACAATATGTAAACGGAAAATAGAAAAAATCGAAAATCCCAATTGCCGGAAAACGGAGTGCTATGTCAAAAACGGCATTTTAAAGTCGTGTTTGTGACAATTAAATCAATATTTCGTCAATTGACCGAATTCTTTCAAATTTTCGAAACCTGTTTGACGCATGCCTTCGTACACGGTGACGGCAACCGAATTGGAAAGATTGAGCGAGCGCGCCTTGTCGATCATGGGGATGCGCAGAGTCATATCGTAATTTGCGTGCAACAAC
>CANREO010000074.1 GCA_947629635.1 uncultured Clostridia bacterium | reverse complement strand
CTACCAGATGCTCCAGCGTCTGTCGGGCGTTGGCGCGAGAAGTCAGTGCATTCGCCGACAATGTATTAAAAGCTAACGATTTTATGGAAATATGCCAAAATTGCGTGGGTTTTCCGACGCTGGATTTAGGCAAGCGCATCAAGGGCGATGAATACGATATGCAAATCACCGATGAGGCCAAGGCATATTTTAAAGCCGTAGAGGCCGAGGCCGTTGCGTTGGCGAATGTCTATGCCTCGAGAGAAAGTTTGCGCGAGGCGCATGCGCAAAACGCAATTTTCGTGCGCGAATTGTTGTCTATAGTCTCGGATTTCGACAAAGAGTTGAGCAAACTCAAGGCCGAAGATAACGCTTTGAGTTTCGAAGATCTGCAACATAAAGCGGTCGAGTTGATAAAACAGGCCCCGGAGATATCGGAATCGTTCGATGCCATTTATGTAGACGAATATCAGGATATCAATCCGACGCAGGAGTATATAATAAGCAGACTGATCGGCGAAAGCAGCTTTATCGTTGGGGATATCAAGCAGAGCATATACGGTTTCAGACTTGCAGACCCGACGATTTTCCTTGCGCGACAACGCGCATATAAAGAGGGCGGAGGCAAGGCGTTGGACTTCAATAAAAACTTCCGCAGTGCAAATGACATTTTACGATTTGTGAACGCGGTTTTCAATGTAGTAATGACAGAGGAATCGGCTGATGTAGACTATAAAAATACGGCTCAATTTGTTTTGAGCGAAAGCGATGCGGACCACAAACTGTCGTCGGATAGACAGCTTCAGACTGTGCAGGTGCATTTGTTTTTGCCGCCGAAGAGACAGAAACAGGCAGAGGTGCACGGACTTTACGACATCACCGAAGATATCCCCGACGATGAAGAGGAAATTAACGGCGAGGGCAGATTTATCGCCAATGAAATAAACACATTGGTCGGGCATGCGAAAATAGAGGACAGATATATGCGGTACGACGATATAGTCGTGTTATTCAGACAGCGCTCGACAAACATTGCCGGTATTGCGCGAGCATTGCGCGAGCAGGGCATTCCCGTAGACGACAGTTCGCTCACTCAAGACAGCAGTTGTCCCGAAAAAAGTCTGATTAATTTTTTGCGAGTCATAGACAACCCGAGGCAGGATCTGCCGCTTGCGGGATATTTGTTGTCGTTTTTCGGCGGCTATGATGAGGAAGAACTTGCAAAACTTGCCACAAAGCAATGCAGTTGTTTATACGATAAGTTGCTTGCGGCAGCAAACGGCGAAGACGAACTCTCGGCAAAGGTCCGAAACACTTTGAAGACGATTGGAACGTATAGGTTGAAGGCAAGCTTCAAAAATGTTTCCGAACTTATGAACGGCATAGTTTCCGACTACGGTTATGACGCATATGTCATGCGAGACGGCGCTGTAGACAGGCTTATGCAGTTTGTGGGGAGTGCGCTCGCAAAAGAAAGCCAGTCTCCCGGGGAATTTTTGGAAGGTCTGTCGGAAAGTAAAGCCCCGGGCAACATTTCTCAGGGCGGCGACAGGATCCGCTTTGTCACGTTTCACTCTTTCAAGGGTTTGGAGGCGCCGGTCGTATTTTTGGCGGACGCCGGAAGAGCCTTCAACAATGAGGATGTCAGAGACGGTTTGCTATATATGCAGGGCAATGGCTATATAGGTATAAAACAGCTTGATTTCGATTCGAACTCCAAAGCGGAATCCCTGTCATCCATGGCGCTTGTCGAGATGATAAAAGCGCAACAGAAAAGAGAAGAGTTGAGACTGATGTATGTCGCTCTTACAAGAGCTCAATATTTGCTATACGTGACGGCGTCCGTCACGAATAAATTGGCGGAGGGATTCGGGAAAATGCCTTGCGTTTCGGGCGGAAAATGTTATATGGATTTCATCTCCGACGCCATATTCAACGGTAGCGTAAAACTGCCTTACGTGATTCATGAAGCGCAACCTCTTCCCGTAGTCGGAAAGATCCGCCGCGATTTCTTGGTCGTATCCGGCGACGCGGAACTGAAGCGCATGATAAGTGAACAAAGGGCATACGAATATCCGCATAAGGAGGCAACTTCGCTCGCAATGAAATACAGCGTATCATCGCTTGACAAGATAGACGAGCAGACCGTGCGCGTCTACGAGCAGACCGCGGATATCGGCACAGCATATCACCGTGTCATGCAATATATAGATTTCTTTGTCGAGGAGGAGGAAGACGTGCGGAAAGAGCTCGATAGGCTAGTGAGAGAGGAGCTTTTGTCAGCAGAGCAACGCGAGGTCATCCGGCCGTCCGAAATCGTCGCCTGCCTTCGTAGCGACGTCATGCGGGAGGCGCGCATCGCGGAAAGCAAAGGCAAATGCAGACGCGAGTTGCCTTTTATGATGTACAAGCCGGCGTCAAGCGTCAGCGACAATTTCACATCCGAAGATAAAGTGCTCGTACAAGGAGTAGTGGACCTCTTTATTGACGGTGATAATAAAATTATCGTAGATTTCAAGTATTCGTCACTCAATGACGCAGAAACACTGAAACGCTACAAAAAGCAACTTTATCTATACAAAATGGCGATTGAAAGTGCGATTGGCGCAAAAGTCGATAAGGTATTACTATACTCTTTTAAAACCGGAAAGGTCGTTGACGCTGCGCTTTAAGTGACTTTTGTCTCCGCAAAATGTTTATTGCTCGGCTGATCGGGGCTTGTTCATGTAGAAGACGCAGCGGACGATTTTGCGTTTTTTTAGGTTTGTAGAGACATGTTGAAACCGATATTTAGTTTTTTTTGTCATTTTTCAAAAAGTTTTCCACAACATATTGATTTTTTTTAATATACTTAGTATAATCATATTATAGTATGTATTTGCAATCGGGAGGCGCTCAGTGGGATTTTTTTCTAAGGCTTTTGATTGGTTCGCCAACTTGTCAAATAAATTGCCAAAGATAAGTTTCAAGACTTATTTTATCATAGTTGTAGCTGTAATTTTAGGAGTGTGCGCCATAATTGCTCTGACCTTTCTTGGGTCGCGTGCCGCAAAACTCAAGTCGGCATGTAAAAAAATCATCAAATTTTTAAGCGGCGTCGAAAGTATAAACGATGACAACGTCGGCATTTTCAACGAGCGTTGTTTTTCCGAAAAAGCTCCGCAATCGCTCAGGGACACTTGGCTGCAATACGACGGCGTAAGATTCGGCTATCCAAGCGAAATAGTATCCGAGCAGGCCGTGTACAACAGAGAGGTCCGCAAACTTAAAGATGTGCGTTCAACGGTTTTTATTGCGATCTCATTGATTTTGCTTGCGGTTTTTGCATTTTGGGGGTACGGAACGTTAGCGTCAAATGAGATGGGCGTTATACATCTTGCCGGTCTTGCGCTTACGGGCGTCGGATATCTCATATTGGTGCTTATATATCGCGGCCAGATAAAGAGTTGCCTAAACACTTTCGAAGCCATGCAAGAGGAACTTGACGTCAAGGTGTCCTTGCAAATAGAAAAGAATTTTGCAACGGACTCGTCTCCTCTTGCGAATTTGGCGTCCATTATGGACGAGATAATAGGCAGAAATACATTAAAAGACGTCGGCAATGAAGAAACCTCAGAGTCCGCTTCGGAAGCGAACGAGCATCCAGATGGTCCTGTACAATCCGGCAATGATGATATGGACGATCTTCCGCCTTTGACTATTGATGGTTCATCCGAGGAAGGAGAGCATGATGGATCTTCAGAACAGGTGGGGCCTGCTCAAGATGCAGATGCGGAAATTATGGACGGAGAACAGCCGGCGGAGATAGTTGAGGAGCCGTCCGCAGCGCCCGAGCATGAGCCCGTAGAGGCAAAAGCGAGTGAAACGTCCGAGGAAGCCGTTGAGGAAGTCTCCGAACCGCAGCCTGTTGAGGAGCCGATACAACCGGATGAGACAGCCGAAGAGCAAGCAGATGAGTCGACCGACGAGGAACAATTTGTTCCCGAAGAAGAAATAGCAGAGCAACAGGAAACCGTGTCCGAACAAGATCCCGAAGAAACTCCTGCCTACGAAGAGAGCTCGCAGGCTGTCGAAGATGAGACAGAAGAAGCTCCCATGGAAGATGGCATACTGCGCGAAGAGACGACGGAAGAGTGGAACGAGCCTATCGACGGTGAGCAAGTTGCGCCCGAAGACGATATAATAGATGGACAAGAGCCCGAAGAAGCGCCCGTTGACGAGGTGAAATTTGTTGAAGAAGAGGCGGAAACGACGTCTTCTGAGGAATTTACGCAACCCGACGAGGCTGTTGAAGAGCAAACGGATGAGCAAGTAGTCCCGGAAGAAGATATAATAGAAGAGGAGCATGAAGAGGTAGCAATTGCCGAGGACGAACCATCCGAAGAAACCTCCGAGCAGATAGAAGCGGAGCCTATGGAGGAATCTTCCGTCGAAGACGAGCCCGAACAGATGGACGAGCCTCAAGAAGATGAGACGCAGATAGGGCCTGAACCGACAGAAAGTCAAACAGAAGAAGAAAATGACGAACCTACGGCGGTCGAAGTATCGGGAAATGAGCCTCAAGAACAAAGAGATATAGCTAAGGATATGGCGGAGATCTTTGCAGAGCCCGAAGTTGTCTATTCAGTGGACAGCGTAGATGAGGATGCCGGCGCAAAGCCCTCGAAACTCATAAAATTGCCAAATCTTGTTGATTATATCCTGTCCAGTTCCGCTTCGCCTTCGATGCTTATAAATATAACCAAAATGCTGATGAACTCATATCCAAAATATGAAGACAATCCGGAGGACCGAGAGATATTGAAGGGATGTCTCGCAAAACTTGCCGACGCTATAAAGAACGGCAAATGAGCTAAAAATATATTTTATATATAAATAAGTATAATAGGGGATAATCGCAATGTTCGGGAAAAAAGCAAAACTCAGAAAACAACAAAGAGAAGAAGAAAAGAAAAGAGCTCTTTTAGAGCAACAGCAATCTGAGATTGGAGATGAGCTCTTAAGCGAAGAAGAGGCTCCGCAGGAAGAATTGCCGGAAGAACCGCAGGAAGAGAAGATATTCTGTGAATGCGAAGTGCTTGATACGGCCGAAGACGCCGTGCAAGCTATGACGAGCGAGCAAACTGAGGAAATCGGCGATTTGGCGGAACACGAAGCGGATGCGGAACAACCCGTAGAAGATATTGAGGAAATACCCGAAGAGCCGGCTGAGGAGATGCCCGAGGAAATTCAAGAGAGTGTCCCCGAAGATATTCCCGATGAGACGCTTGTTGAGGACGCTAAACCCGAAGAAGCACCCGTAGTTGAAGATAAATCTGAGGAAGAACACGTCGAAGAACAGATAATTGCTCCCGTCGAGGACAAAGCCGAAGAGGAAAATGCCGTTGCTC
>CANREO010000073.1 GCA_947629635.1 uncultured Clostridia bacterium | reverse complement strand
CAAGTGGTTAAGACATCGCCCTTTCACGGCGGTAACCCGAGTTCGAATCTCGGTAGGGTCACCAAAATAACCGCTTTACGGCGGTTATTTAAAAAGGAAGTATAGCTCAGTTGGTTAGAGCACATGCCTTACAAGCACGGGGTCACAGGTTCGAGTCCTGTTACTTCCACCAGTCGCAATCTAATTCGAACCACTTTTAATGTTTGGAACGAATTAGATTGTTTTTTTTCTCGCAAACAAGGAAAAGCAAGTTGTTCACACATGATACGAAAAAAGTCTTTTAAAAATCAAAAATTCGGCACTGCGTTTCCTTAAGATCCTATAAACAAAAAAATCGCGCTTTATAATGATTATAAATATATTTTATTTACATAAAACAAATAGAATCGCCCGACATTGTCGGGCGATTTTTCTGTTTTACGCTTTTGCAAGGCAGAGATGTTTGAACACCAAACACCAGATGATATCCACCCAGCCAATGACCAAGCCAAAGAATGTGACAAGAATAGCAGCAACAAGCGTAAGCGGATTCTTTGTCTTCAAAAATGCAGACCATCTGACGAGGATCTCTGTGATCCAGTTGACAAACGGGATAAGCAGAAGAATGATTTGGATTAAACGCGATTGTTTGTTAAACCATGTTGCTATCATAATTGATAATCTCCTTTTCTTTTTTCTTTTTTAGTTATAAAACTTTTTTCGACCAATGTCAATAAGCATAAAAAATTATATTCGATTTATTTTTAAATATGAGATTTATTTATATTTATTTTCGGTCGGAAACAGCCCAAAATAGCATTGGGCAAGCCTTGTGCGGCGCACGATGTAACTGTGATTTTCTCTTTTGATCGTCATATCCCCGACATACGAGCAATTATCGCATGTGTTTTTGAATACGGTCTTATAAGGACAGTGCGCAAATGTCATCAACGGGAGTTCGCCGTCGCAACAATATACTTCGCCGTCGATCGACGTGGGATATTCCGCTGAAGGCACTGCCGCTGCCGCTCCGAGCGCAAGACAAGCGTCATAAGCTTCGTTGTTTGCAATGTTATGACCCGCACCTGCAATGACGTTATACCCTTTGGCGGAAAAATAAAGTCCGTAGATGTTTTCGCTTACCAGCAGTTTTATTCCCGTCCTCTCAAGCAGCGTTTCGAGCATCCTTATATCTTTGCCGTTGGCAATGACGGGCAATTGCAATGCCACGGTGCCCTCTATCCCCTCTTCGAGCCGTCTGATCTCCGCCTCGCTATATTCATTAGGACAGAGCATGGCAATATCCCTCTCGTTTAAATTAAGCCGTATCGGTTGTCTGACAACGTATATTTTGCCCAAAGTCTTTCTCTTTCCGCGATGCGTTTCGCCGTCAACGCGCTCATTGATCCTCGGCGGTCGATTGGCTGCGACGATTTTGTCTCTCAATTCCGAAAAAACTTCGCGCCTTAAAGCGTTTACCACCGATTTTGCGACAAAAACTCCGTTTGTTTCGACCTCGCAATTGCCGGTAATAAATCCGAAATCCTTGCCTCTCGAAGCCAATTGCACAAACTGTTCCGCCGTGACTTCGCTTCCTCGCGCCGCTTCCAGGGCATCTCCTTCTCGCCATGTGCTTATTGTATTTTTACCCTCGCCGCGAAGCGGAACATATGTCGCTTTTATCAAAAGTTTTTCACCGATTTTGGCTTTTATATATACGTTTATCACATTAAAAAGTCTTTTTTTGAAAATTTCTTCCTCGTTGGACGCGTCAAAGATAAGCCGCGCCTCCTGTCCGGGTCTCAGTTTCGCGGCAGTGATAAAAGTATAATTATTTATGGAGGATCTGCGAACGCCGCCCACCCCGAGACTTGCGCATTCGCTGCCATTCTCGTACAGCTTTATCCCGTCGCCATCCCTAATTTCGCGGTCGGATCGCAACGTTACCTCGCAAAGTTCGTTTTTGAATTTGCGCACATCGGTTATCGTGCCCAAGTACAGACCGGAATGATTGTTTACTTCGGCATTTATAACTCCGTCGGGCACGCCCGGATCAAGATATCCCCGGCGCAAATATTCCCCACGGCTGAAAGCGGCTCTCATCGCCTCTTCATCTGCGAGCGAGAGCTTACCGCCGTCAATCAACTTACGATAATTTAAAACGGCCTGCCCCACATAATTGGCTCGTCGCATTCTGCCCTCTATTTTGAATGAGGTCACGCCGGCATCTATAAGCTCCGAGACGTTTGCTTCCAGTCCAAGATCTCTTGCGCTGAGGAGAAATCCGCTTGCGCGCTTTCCGTTTATTTCCGCTTCGTATGGCAAACGGCACATCTGTTTACAAAGCCCCCTGTTGCCGCTTGCCCCCTGCTCTACGGCGCTCATATAGCAATTGCCACTGAATGCCACGCACAGCGCACCTTGCACAAAGCATTCCAATTCGAGAGACGTACCTTGCTTTATTCGCTTAATGTCCTCCAATTTGGTTTCGCGCGAGAGCACAACTCTGCAAAAGCCCATCCGCTCCGCCATCAACGCTCCGTACAGATTGTGCACGCCAAGTTGCGTACTCGCATGCAATCTGATGCCTTCGAATTGCCTTTTAAGTAGCGCCGCAAATCCCAAGTCCTGCACGATGAAGGCGTCCGCGCCCGCGTCCAATGCCTTTCGTACAAGTTCGACCGCCACGTTCATTTCATCGTTTAGAATAATAGTATTGACGGCGACATAGACCTTGACACCGAAAAAGTGCGCCCTGGCGATATGCTCCGCAAGGTTGTCTGCATTAAAGTTGTCCGCCTTCATGCGCGCATTGAAGTTTGAAAGGCCGAGATAGATCGCGTCTGCTCCGCAGGCGATTGCCGCGTCAAAACTTTTGACATCCCCGGCCGGAGCCAATAACTCTGTCATATCTCGATTATAACACGCGGCACAGCAGTAGACAACTCAAACATACGCATATTGACAACGCGCAGTGCCGACTTTATAATGATTTTGTAACGACGAGGGGGAAATATGAGCGATGAGATCACGCGCAGTGACAGCGCGACGGCAAACGTAGTTGACGAGCAACAACAGTCTTTAGACAATTGCGTACAAACAGACGAAAGCACGGAACAACGTCCGAATGACGCCGAAACCGTAAATATCGACCGTGCGGAAGAGATCCAAAAGAAGCAGAAGAGAAAGTTGCCGCACTCAATAAAAAAATTTGCCGATTGGCTTAAAGCGCATGAAAACATAAGGCAAATGCTGTTCTTTTTTATGTTCAGTCTCATTTGCTTCGCCATTGAATATATCACTTACGCAGTGCTTAGCGCATGCCTGAAAAACGTAAATAGACCTATAAATTGGTTCGTGTTCCGCTACGACACATCAGTGGGCGGACTCGGTGCGTTTATCGCGTTTTTGATTTCCAACGTTATCGCACAGATTTGCACATTTATACTCAACCGCAAAAAAACCTTCAACGCCACCAACAACATCGTGATCGCCGCCATAATGTACGCATTGCTCGTTGCGATTATTATTGTGCTCAATACCTACTTGGGCGGCGTAATTACGGAGGCAATAGCCAAAACCAAACCCGGCGACCAAACAATTTACGCGTTGGGCGGCTATGTCAGTAAATTTGTCGGCAGTTTCCTGAGCTTTGTCATCAACTTCCTGGGATGCAAATTCCTCGTCATGCGCAATTGGGGAAGCAAAAAGAAAACGGCGGTCGAGACATTAGGCTCCGATTACGAACAAATTTCCCCTGTTGACGAGACGACCTTGGCAGAGTCGGCTTCGGATATAGAACAATAGACTTAAAATCCGCAGATAAATTTCGGATATCATGAAGGCAAGGCGAAAATGCCTTGCCTTTTTAAACAAACTTTCACAAAACGCGAACTCTTGCTGTGGAAAATTCAATTAAATCAACACTTTTGGCACATTTATATGATAAATTCAACGATTGGAAGCGGGATATTCAATACACGGCTCTTTTTCAAGCGCATCCAGATACTTTTGCACATAATATTTTGCCATATTCAAATTTTGTTCAAGATAATTTCCGCATTCTTCCGGTTTGGCGCCCGGGATGTCGCCCTCATATCCGAGGATAAATTTGCACATATCGACAACAAGGTCTAAAACGTCGACGCTTTTGAGTTCTCCGAACATGACAAGATAGCATCCCGTCCGACAACCCATCGGCCCGAAATAAACTATTTCGTCCTTGCGCGCACTGTTGCGCAGATATGTTGCGCCGAGATGCTCTATGGTATGCAGAGCGGCCATATCCATGACAGGCTCTCGGTTCGGACGGCGCATGCGCAGATCGAAAGTGGTGACGCAAACGCCGTTTCGAACGTCACGACGCGAGACATACAGACCCCTTTCCAGTTTAAGATGATTTATTGAAAAACTTGCGATCCTTTCCATATCCATATCCTTAAAGCATTGTAGTCCGGCGAAATACATTTGTCAATGTGTCAAACGGAAAGTATTTTGCGTAATTTTTACATACACTTATAGTACGCATAAAATCAATGCATAAAAAACCATTATGCAATTAGAATGGCGGTTTTAAAAAATACAGCGCGCTACATTGCCGAAAAACGACAAATTTTGTAAATTGCAATTTTCGGCAATATTTTACAAAACTACAATATGTTGTGTTTCGCAAAAATGTTTCACACTTTATTTTGCGATTTGCGCTTGACATATCGCCCTTAGTTGTTATAATGAAAAAGCAAATTTTCAAAAGGGGTTTCACAAATTTATGCTGAGTGTGAAAAAAAGAGATGGAAATATAGTTCCATTCAATCTGAACAAAATCAAGGTGGCAATTCAAAAAGCGTTCGCCGCAGTGGGAAAACCCTTCAACGACGACATTTTGGATCTGTTGGCGTTGCGCGTCACGGCGACTTTCAATGACAAGATCAAAAACGACATAGTCACCGTCGAGGACGTGCAAGACGCGGTGGAAGTCGTGCTTATCCAAGCAAGCTATGTGGAAGTCGCAAAAGCGTATATTCTTTATAGAAAACAACATCAAAAGTTGCGCGACATGAATTCCACAATGCTCGACTATAAAAATACTGTCGACAACTACATCAAAGTCAACGATTGGCGCGTCAAAGAAAACTCGACCGTGTCTTATTCCGTCGGCGGACTCATTTTGTCCAACAGCGGCGCCGTCACGGCAAACTACTGGCTCAGCGAGATTTACGACGACGAAATTGCCAACGCGCACCGCGAGGCGAAAATTCATTTGCACGATCTTTCAATGCTGACCGGATATTGCGCCGGTTGGTCGCTCAAACAATTGATACGCGAAGGCTTGGGCGGAATTCCCGGCAAGATCACGTCCGCTCCCGCAAGCCACCTCTCCACGCTGTGCAATCAGATGGTAAACT
>CANREO010000072.1 GCA_947629635.1 uncultured Clostridia bacterium | reverse complement strand
CGACTATATTCGGCGTTGGTATGGCGATAAGCATGTTGTTGTTTATGGCGTGGTCCATGACGACGAGCATATTTGACAGTTATGTGTCTGATTTCCGAAATATTGCTTTTGTTTCCAATGTGCAAGCTTCTCTTGACGTCAGTCAGTTCGAGCAACTTGACGGCGTTGCAAGTGCGACAAAAATAGTGTGGCAGCAGGGTACGCTTGAGAGCGAAAACTTTTCCGAAACTATAAATTTACTGGGTTCTAAGCATAGTGCGGATTTTATAGATTTCAGATATATCACGTCAAAACAGCGTGTTGAAGAGCTGCTTTTGTCGGATAAACCGTATATTTTTGTAGATTATTCATTAAAAGAACTTTATGGCGTGGACGAGGGCAGTATGCTGGATTTGACTCTCGACGGAGTGACGAAGCGGATGGAAGTCGGAGGCATATTGAGACATGAGTTGTTCAACGGCGCCTATGTCGTAGTGTCGGAAAAAGCGCTTGAGGATCTTTACGGCATACTGCCCAATACCGTCATTATAACTTCCGACAATATATCGGAAGCAGTGAACGCAATACGGGAGAGGTATGCCGACAACAACTACTATGCAGTCGAGGCGTTGACCGCTTATAGGTGGGAGATGGAGAGTACTACGTCGATATTCGATCTGGTAGGCACTCTCGCCTTTGCGGTGGCGCTATTCGTTATGGCAGTGACTATCGCCGCATCTATCGTCGGCAGGTCGTCGGAAGAAAAACACAGAACGGCATTGCTGAATGCGGGCATGTCCAAGAAGAAGCTGTTATCGGAAGAGATAATCGAATATGTGTTGACGGCGGCTGTATGCTTTATTTTGTCGCTGGTGTTTTCCGTAGCCGTCACAAGTTGCTTGATACATGCCCTCAATCTGTTTGGGCTTTACTTTGAGTTTATGTATGAGGCATGGGTGGTAATAGCCGTAGGGGCGTCGCTTTCGATATGCTATATCGCAGTGCCGCTTGTATTTAATTTCAAAAAAGGCTATACTGTTAAGAGGATATAGATATGAAGTCAAAACGCGTCGTTTGTATTTTGCTTGTTCTGTTGGTCGTAGCGTTCAGCATCGCTACGCTTTTCGCGTGCGACAAAGATAAAAAGCCCTCCGATGCTCAACTTCGCGATATGGCCTCCGCAGACATCCGCAATGCATTTATAAACGGACTCAACGCCGAATGGCGCGGCGACTTCTCCGATGAAGCCGCGGCCGGGCTCGACGATGCGGGTGACTATATCGTCACGCTCGGATGGACGGAACTTATGTGCGATGTGCTGAAAAGTTCTTCGTTGCAGACGGCGAAATTGCAAGCTATGGCTTCATCTCTTAAGAGCGAAAACGGCGTAAAGCTTTTTGAAAATTTTGCAGAAAACGCCGAACTGTTGATACCTATTCTAAGGGAAGTGGGGTTTACGCAAGCGGACGTGAGCAACATAGTATACGACCTCATATTCGGCGTCGTAGACAGGGCAAACGAAGTTTTCGATGGCATGCTGGAAAGATTGAGCGCAGTCAGAAAGCATGCGACTTCGGACGTTACGCGCAACAACATCGATACAAACAGAATAAACGTTGCGCGCGCGAAGGCAATGCTTGTGCCAACCTCGTCGGAAAAGGCGAGCGTACTTGATGCATTTGAGGATGCAAAGGGACCTCTGAACGCGCTCGTATCCTTTGCATACAATATGTCGGTGACTGCCGTAAACGATCAACTATTCAACAAAATATTTGAGGAAGGCGGAGCCCTTTCCGATATCACCGACAGCGAAATATCATTGTTATTGAGAAGGTTGTTGGCGAATGTGGACAGCTTGAAAAGCGCTCTTGACAATGGCGGCGCGGACAGATTGGACGTGGCTTTGAAGTTGATCATAGATAAATTCGACAACGACGTAGTCACTTCCGCTGTTTATTCTGAAATAGTTCGTTATGCAAAGTATGCATATATGGTGGTCGACGCGATCCCAGCAATATGCGATGTGATCGGCGCTACCGGCAATATGCTTACGCAGTCCGATGTAATAAGTCTTATAAAAGAGGGTATTTTCGCAAACGTCAGCCAAAGCGGCGATGCGCGAAACGCCTTATATGATATGAACGTCGGATTGCTCGGCGCCAAGACGGTGAAGAGCATCATGGAAGCGTTTGACAAAGCCACGCTTTTCGATCTGATTGACGGCATCACCGAGGACGCCGATTATCAGAAAGCTACGCCGATAATGGCTATGGATTTGATGCTCAATATTTCCGCGCTCTTGGAGACGGAAAGCGACGCGGAAAATCTTCCCACCGCGCATCCCGACATAATTACCGCCGACGATTACAGCGTCATGTTGAATACGATCGTATATTTCAATCCGAACTTCGACGATTTTAAGCGCGCATACTCGGATTACTCGATGGGCAGGAAGACCAGAGCGCAGCTCGAAGAGGCTGCGAGCAAGTGCAGATTCGGAGCTTTCGGAGTAGTAAATAAATACGCTTTGGTCGCAGACGCCACGCCGGAGATGATCGAAATGTGGTATAAATATTATGTCGGGGAAGGTTTCGGTCAAGTTAAGGCACGCATAGAAGAGTGCATCAGTCATATCAATCAAGACATGAAAAAATTCGTGACTGAATATTATGAACTAGAATCGCCTTGCAGAGCAGCCGTTGAAACTCTTGCGGCAAAGGACACAGTCACCGAACAAACGTTCGGAGAGGATATGTACAACGAGTACCTTGATCTGTTGAAGAGAGGAAACTTGCTTGGTATGGTGTCGATATTTATCTTGATGTTGGGTTGACGCGGAGTATAAAGTGACATAAAATTCGCGCGTGAAGCGCGAATTTTTTATGTATTGGGAATGCGCGACGAGTATTGACAAAATTTGAACTTGCGCTTATAATATGAATATCTGAAACAATGATGTCCCCGTAAATACGGAGTTTGCGGCTTGCCGCTACGATGTGACGAGTGGGATTAGGATCGGAGTGTAAGATGAAACACATATATGAAGTTATGCGTTGACATCTTGCATGGCAACGCATTTTTTATGCTAAAAAACTTAAAAATGGAGACAATTATGAAAAGAATAGGTGTTGTCGGCATAGTTGTGACAGGCGGCAGAGAGGCGGCGCTCGAGATGCAACGCGTGCTCAGCGATTTCGCCGATATAATAGTAGGACGAATGGGCGTGCCGAGAGAAAAAGTCAATACTATAGCGCTCATCGTCGAGGGAGAGCAGGAACGTATAAGCGCGCTGACGGGCAGATTGGGCAGACTTGAAAATATTTCCATCAAGTCCGCCTTGACTGCAGTTGAAGTTGAATAATTTTTACGCTGTGAGGTGTGTTATGAAAAAGTTTGCGAAAATCACTACAATTATAATGATCGTTGCTATCGTTCTTGCCATGGCAATCGGGCTTACCGCTTGCGACAATCGAGACAAGCTTAGCTTTTATGCTCCCGACGGCACTCCGGCGCTGGCGATGCTGCGCCTTGCGTCTCAACATCGGAAGTTGGGCGGCCACAATATAGAGTATACGGTGGAGCAGCCCGAACTCATTAACGCTCAGATGGCCGGTAAGGCAGATATAATCATAATGCCGATAAACGTCGGCGCAAAGCAGATCGTTGATCCGCAAATCGCCTATGACTATAAATTGATTTCGGTTGCGGTAGAGGGAAGTCTATATCTCGTGGGACACAAGGATGAGGTAAGCGGTAGCGTGCCTCCGATCACCATGAACGATATAAAGGGCAAAAGGATCGCGTGTATCGGCAAGCAAGGCGTGCCCGGGCTCGTGTTCAGATTTGTCATGGAGGCAAACAATATTGAAATCGTAGAGAGTGGGCAACCCACTCAAGCTGATTACGTATATGTCGAATATGTTTCGGATGGTTCCAAAGCGGTGGCGAGATATACGGCTACAACCGGTGAAAAAGCGGACTACATCGTTGTCGGCGAACCGGCCGCTACGGCGCAGAAACTCAATAACAAAAACGATATAAACGCAGAGATGGATATGCAAGCCGAGTATGCAAAAGCATGCGATATCCAAGGGGAGTACAACTATCCGCAAGCGGGTCTGTTTGTGAGGACTATGCTTTGCGAAGACGCTGAATTTATGAAGGATCTATTTGAAGCGCTTGAAGACAACAAGGAGTGGATCGCGCTCCACGAGGACGAGATAACGGCAGAGGCGCGTTCTATAAACAGCACATCGACTTTCCCCGCGAAGTCAATTCGGCGTTGTAATATAGACTGCGACAGGATAGACAGCGCAGACGCGGACGAGATAATAGAGTTCCTCAAAAACATAATGCCGTCAGTAAATTGGGCGGAAAGCAAGGATGTTCTGTTTTGGGTATGACCGAGAGTTGACAAGTGAAGAGAATAACAATTGACAAAAGTACGGCAAAGCGAATTGCCGCAAACATATTTTATCCGCTGCTGGCGCTTTCCTTCGCGTTGGCAGTTTGGGCTATATGGTCGGCGTCAAAGGGGATGCCGTATGTATTGCCTATGCCCGGCTCGGTACTTAAGGAGTTTTTCACCTTGGGCGGAAGCGGCAAATTTTGGCTCGATGTGCTTGCAACGCTGGGTAGGACTATCGGATGTTTTGCCCTGTCATTTGTGTTGGCGCTGATATTTGCGGTGCTGGGCGGAGTGTGCAAGCCTGTGCACAGGCTCATCTCACCGATCGTCAGTATATTGCGCGCCGCGCCCACTGTGGCGGTCATATTGATCGCATACGCTTTTATGACAAAAAACAGCATGGCGATAACCGTAGGATTTCTGGTTGCTTTTCCCGTTTTGTATTCTGCGTTTTATTCTGCGATCGACGGCGTAGACAGAGATCTTATCGATATGGCTAAGCTCTACGGCGTGCGTCCGATTGACAGAGTGCGCTTTATTTATCTTCCGCAAATTGCGCCTACGCTGTTCGATACAAGCGGAGCAACGCTGTCGCTGACGTTGAAGGTTATCGTGGCGGCGGAAATTTTGACGAATATCTCCCTAAGCATTGGCAATAACATTCAAATTTCCTATGCTGCTTTTGAAATAACTCCGCTGCTTGCTTGGACGCTTATCTCAATAGTGTTCAGTTTTGTGTTGGAAGTGGCAGCGGCATTGTTTAAAAAGATATGGGAGGTGACACGATGACGGACTGTGCAAATCAAGTTGCGCCGAAAATAAAGATAAAAGGACTTGGCGTAAGCTATGGGGACAAGGTCATCTTTAAGGATTTTGACGTCGAATTTGCAGCAGGCAAGATCAGCGTGCTCCTCGGAGGGAGCGGCATTGGCAAGACGACGCTTTTAAACGCGATAGCGGGGCTTATCGAATATCGCGGCGAAATAATGCGTGATGAGGGAAATATAAGTTATATTTTTCAAAAAGTTCT
>CANREO010000071.1 GCA_947629635.1 uncultured Clostridia bacterium | reverse complement strand
CCGGAATTGACAAAGTGTATGTTTGCGCCACCTTGCAAATATCTGTCATTTCACCGTCTTTCGCGCTTATGACATAGCTCATTTGCGAGACGGTAGGGCCGTCTACGGGCAAATATTCGACGCGGATCTCCTCGGTTTTTTCTATGGACTCTACAAAGCCCTCTGTATTTGTATAGGACCACTGTGCGACAATAATATATGACCCGACTGCCGATGGCGGCTTAAATTTGAATGTAAATCCTCTTGCGACCTGTGCGTCGTTTACATACCATGTCACATCGCCCGTGCCCTGCATATCATCCAAAATGCTGACAAGAGTACACTCTATCTCGCCCAGTCTTCCGAGATATTGTGTGCGTGCTGATGCGTCGATCATGATCGTTGCATCCGGCTTGCCTGACCCCTGCACAACCATTTTCATATCAAGCACAGGCAACGAATAGCCGGATTTCACTATACTTTTTGAATATGCCGCTTTTATCATATCGGCTATTTGCGTACTTGAGCAAATTTCATCTCCGCCTCCGCTAAGCGCTCTGTATTTCATCTCCATAAGCGCGGCGGCAAATGAGACGACGGGTGCTGCCATAGATGTGCCGTTAAGCATTTTATATCTGTCGTCCGTACTGCCGTCGGCCGCCCAAATCGCCGTGCCCGGAGCGCAAATATTATATGACGCACCATAGTTTGAAGAATTGTTCAAACTCATCGTCCCGTTGTTTTTGTCTATTTGATAATTCATCACGCCAATGACATTTTCGCCCGCTGCCGGATAAAATTTATAATTTTTGCTGTCTCTTCCTCCGCTGGAGCCGACGACCGATGTGCCGTTGCCGGCTGCCGCTACGAAAACGGCTCTTTTTGCCATGTCGCTGCTCACGACATTGTAATCGGAGCTGTCGGCGGCGAAGGACATATTGACGACATCGGCCCCGTTTTCCAATGCGTATCGTATTGCATCATTTATCGCAGTCAAACCGAACAATCCTCCGCTTCCGTTCGCTGCGGGATGGCCTGCCTTTATAGGCATAATCTTTATATATCGCTCTAAATCCAGTTCATGAATGAGCGCCGCCACTATACCTGCGACATGCGTACCGTGTTTTGACCCCACGTCATCCATAATATCCCAATCGACGTCAGAATAATCGTAAGAAGATTTTGCGACAGTGTTTTTTGCGATAAGTTCTCCATTTGCATCCCTGTATAGCACGTCATAAGGCGCATAACCCGTCGTGACGCTTTCGCCGGCTTCGTTATATTGTCCGGTAAACAGTATGTGATTGTAGTTTATCCCGGTATCTATCACTGCGACGACAACGGGGTCTTTTTCGACGGATGCAAAATCGAAAATTTCGCTCGATCTCCATCTGTTTATTATGCTCTTGACAGTGGCAAGATCAAGATATTCTTCTGATACGTACCAATCATTGCCTTTAACTGTATCCACATATCCCGATGGCAAGATCGCGTCGGCTATTTCGGAAGTTTTCGGAAACAAAAATAAAGAAAACAGCAACAAGAAAACGCTTGCCATCAAGATGATTTCAATAAACTTGCGTTTAATATGTATCTTCATTGTCGCAAATTTCCCATTGCTCAATAATAGAGCATAATACCGTTAAATATTATGCTCCATAATATAATAATACATATTTTGTAATTTGTATAGTTATTTTTTAAAAACGCAAAATCTTATTTAACTAAATCCATACAAGTTTGCCGTCGGGGGTGATGGTGGCCCACTTGCCGTTTTGTTTGACCTTTGCCTCTCCGTCCTCAAAGGGGGTAGCGGCGTCGAAATCAAAAGGAATGACAAGCTCGTTGTTTTTGTTTATATAACCGCACTTATCCCCTTTTACGACCATAGCGTAACCCTCGGAAAAACTCATTGCCGTGTCATAGTCAAAAGGAATGATTACTTCGTTATTGCTGTCGATAAAACCGCATTTTTCGTCTATTTCGACGGACGCAAGTCCTTCTTTAAAGCAAAACACCTCGTCGTACATTGCAGGAATGACCACCTTAAAACCGTCGCTGAATCCCCATTTGCCACCCTTCATGATTTTGCGCCACTGTTCGACGGGAAGAGGAGCAGTCAACTTTTCGGGTTGCGCTTTTTGCCTTTTGGCATTGGGCCTTTCTTGCTCGCGTCTGTCGGCAAGCCCGAATCTGGACTGCTCGGGAGCCTTAGTCTCAATCTTTTTGGGTTCGGGACTCTTTTGCTTCGGGTCTGCGGATCTTTGCTTTGCGGCAGCCTGTTTGGGCGTCGCTTCGGGCCGTTTTTGCTCTTGATCCGGACACAAAGTCATTCCTACGGCTTTCAAAGCGTCTTTAACCTCGAACAACGCGCGTTTATTGAGCCCTTGCACCTTATACATATCCTTTTCGGTGCGACGCGCCAAATCTGCGGCGCGAGTTATTCCGTTTTTGAGAAGCAACTCACGCGTTGCGTCGGAGAGCGCCAACGACTGTATATCTATGCCGAGTTGATCGGCGGAATATTTTTCAAGCGCGACGTCGGCGACTTTTTTCGCGGAATCTTTTGACGACTTTGCCTTGTTTTTGTAATAAAACTTTTTGTTTGCCATAAATTACCTTTTTTAAATATTAGCACATACAGACGATTATTTCAAGCAATAAACATATAATCTTGACATTTGATACTTATAACAGTTATAATAATATTATTATGAAATCATATAACAGCGCAACTTTAAGACTTATTTTGTCGATTTTTGTAATAATGCTTCTGCTTACGGCGAGCATTTTCGGTTGCGCCGATTTCAAAAACAATGTCGTATACGCGCTTGACACATTTGACGTGGTCTTCCCCAACAGCGGATATTTCCAATCGTCTACACCCACATTCATCGCGGTAAATCGATCCTATCTTGCCGTATATGACAAGCAAACCGGCGCGCTTTTCGTGCGTTCCGATGAGGAACTGAATTACCGCTACTCTCTCGAATTTACGTCAGTAAGTGGCATATATCTCATCGGACATCATGCTTTTATTGTTGCCGATGACAGCTACTATACGCTCGATTTATCGGACAGAATGTCCACTCCGACACCCAAAACCTTGGACACGCCGGAAAACATATATTATTTTTATTCTGACGGCACTTATCTTTACGCCAAAAACATTGCCGGCAATCTGACAATATACGATGAAAATATGAGCGTCGCCCTGGGCGTCGACAACCTTTATAATGTAGAGGTCTTTGCCGGACGAGGCGCAATTGCCGCCGAAAACGGCATAGTTTACAGTTTTACTTTCGATGAAAACAGCGTTCCGCTATTTAACGTATACGATACGCAAAGGTCATCTCTTTTGCTCTCCAAGACCGGGCTTTACATACAATCCCCGTTTGTCGGCGAAGTGATTTTTGCGCAAATTTCCCCCGATGAAAGCGTAGAAAACAGCAAACATATAGTCGCTATAGACAAGGAAAACGGCGACGCCTTATTCACCCATACCCTAATCCCCGACAGTTTCACTGCTTTCGAAGACAAACTGTATGCCATAGAGGGAGAACGCATCACCGAATACACCTTAAAATCGGATTTGAAAGGTCTTGAGCTTACCGATACGATTAGCATGGCGGGCAATGATCTCAATCATTTCGACGCGCCGCAAGACATCGTCGATTTCGACGGAGCGCTCGTCGTTGCGGACGGCAACAATGATCGATTGGCTATATTGCGCGAAGGGACTATGACCACCCTCGAACTGCCTTCCTCCCCGAAGCGACTCACAGCTGACGCAAACAACATATACGTACAAACCGAAGACGGGTTGTATTCTACCGACATGAGTCAAATACAAAAAATAGATTTTGACGGAAAAATTTCGGATATAGACTATGCCGGCAGACTATATATTTTGGGCGAAGACTCCCTCTATACAATGCTCAACGGTTCTATTCGATCCGTTGTCAAAATCGAAAACGCAAAACGGCTTGCAAGCGCGGACGGCGGAAACAACATATACGTCCTTACCGACGACGCCATAAAAATCGTCTCGAGTTTAGGCGAAATACTGATATCGCTGGACGCCGATTTTTCAGAGGCAACAGACTTTTCCGTGGACTACTCAGGCAACTTTTTCGTGCTATACAAAGACAAAGTTCAAAAGTATATAAATACCGCAAGCGCGCTTCAGGCGGACGCAATTTATCCTCTGCAATCCGATACGCTGACGGCAACGGCAAGTTCGATATGCCTTGACGGCAAAACGGCATATTTTACCGCAAGCGAATGCTTTGTGGGAAAGTTAACTTTAAGCGCGACCACCGAGGACGACTATTCGGCTCCCGAAATGAATCTGTCAACGAATGATCATCATTTCGCACGCCTTAAAGAAGGAATAAGTTCCTATGCGATCGACGCCGACGGCAGATACGAAAGCGTTTTTGCAGCCCCGTCTGACGTCTTACTCGTGCTTGACGGAGCTACCGCCGAAAATACTGCTTTAAGTTATGCTCTCTATGGCAGCAAACTCATTTTAATACCAAAAGAGAATTTCGAATCCGTGGAACCGGCGGCACTAAGCGGCAAAGCGGTCACAAAACGCGCTATCTCGGCATATTCTCTCCCCTATATCGACAGCAATGGAGTCGCGCTCGAAGAAGGAACGCATCTTACGCTTATATCCGATGTTGCCGATTACGACGGCAATCGTTGGACCATCGTCGAACTTGACGGAAAACAATTGTTTATAGCTTCCGACAGCCTGGAAAATTATATAGAACTGCCTCCCGACGCTGATATAAAAACAGGGCGAGCGAAGGGCCTCAGAGTGGGCGGCATCGTGCACATTTATGCGGACGCCTCAGATTCTTCCCCCTCTCTTGAAGAGATCGTCGACGGCACAAGATTGCAAGTTCTGGGTGAAGTCGAAGCTTACTACTTTGTAAAGCACGGCGACGTCATCGGCTATATGCGCAAATCGGAGGTGCAAGTCGGCGGATTAACTACGGTGCAAATCATCTCCATAGTACTTTCAATATTTGTGACGATCGCCTGTATAGTGATTATGCTTGCCATACACAATACAAAGGCAAATATCGAAAAAACCAAGAGCGAAAAGTCGGACGAAGTCGATAAAAAATAAAGAAATTTTGATTTAAAAACTCCGCAAAAGGGTGTATTTCATAGGGAATCGAAAAAAACAAAATTTTTTATCGGAATACACCTTCAAGCGAGTCAAATAAAGAGGTCGAGGATTTTACTCTCGACTTCTTTATTTATATTTGTGGCGATATTATATAGCCGATTTATCTTGATGTCCGAAACTACTTTTTGTCTTTTTTTGAAAGTTCTTCAATACAATCAAGATATGCTTTTTCGACATCGCTTAAAGTTTTTGCTTGATATTTTTTGTATTCTCTTTTCGCCTTGTCAATTGCCTGCTCGTGCGTGACGGTGCCTGCACCGAGCAAGAGTTGTTCACCGCTCATTGTGAGGATTCTATC
>CANREO010000070.1 GCA_947629635.1 uncultured Clostridia bacterium | reverse complement strand
TAGCCACCTGACAAACTCCCCCTCTTCCGGTACATCAAGCAGACTCTTTTTATCCCGAAAAAGAAAAGCCCCGGCAACGCCGTATTCAACCGACGCCTCCTCGCAAAACCGGCCGTTTTCATATTTCCAGCGGCACGGAAAAGTCTTGGAGAGCCCTACATAGTCATCCGCATCTTCGGGAAAGCAAAAGTCCTCCGGCAAGACCAGATCGGACCAAATAAGGAAAAATTGTTCCCCGTCGGGGAGCAAATCGACTGCCTTGTTGAGCCCGCCGCAGGTGCCCTTCTTCCCACCTGCATCGACTACAAGATATTTGACCTTCGCAAATGCTGCAAGATATTTTTTCAGGACATCGCATTTATAATCGCCGATGATAATAAACTTCTTGTCGGGATATTTTTCAAACAAGTGAAAAAGCATCGGGCGGTTTCCGATCGGCACAAGCGCCTTGGGCTTATTTACCGTCAATTGCTTCATCCGAGTGCCCTTGCCGCCCGCTTGCACTACAATATATTTAGGATCCACTTCTGTCCTCCACAAATGCCTTTATCTTCTGCATGGCTTGCTCATCATCACACATGAGTTCCAGCGCGTCCACGCCCCCCCACATCTTCATCGAGTAGAGATTGAAAAAGTTTATTCCATTATAAAACACGATTTGTTTTACGCCTGTCGAGGCCAACAAATCCAATATGCCCGATCTAATGGAGACAATATATTCAAACTGCTTCGCGTTTTGATAAAGCTCGATGATTGTACATATATAGGGCTTCGTTCCCGACAAGCAATACGACTTTTCATCTTTGCAATTTGTATATATTTCATATCCCAAAGATTTGAAGTATTCCGCAATGGGAAGGAATCCTTCAATAGGTACTACCATACTATTTGAAAATAAGTTGAAAAGTATTTTTTTATTGTTGTCCACGGGTATTTCGTTTGCTTTTAAATGCGGAAACGAGATTGTAGTTTTGCCTTCAAGCCTATATGCCGTATCTGCAAGTAAACTCAGACAATCCAACTTTCTATAATACAACATACCTGCAGAAACATAGGCCCAAGGACTTACAATAATCAGCTTGTTTGCGCCATGATATTTTTCGTACCACCGCCAATATTTACCGTGCGCTAAAGTTCTTGCTATTGCATTCATCTTCTTGACCTTTATAAAATCAATTTCATCGACGTAGTCATATAAAGGTGCAATAGATTTAATAATATTCAAATCACATAAAAACAATATCGTTTTTTTATTTACTTCTTCTTTGAACGCATTCAGATTAGCCATTGCGATGCATAAGTCGCCGATGCCTTCTTCCGGAAAATAAACCAAACAAGCGTCGCGATGCTTTTTCATTTGCCGTTTAAAATACAACTTATAAACGATTCTTCTGTAATAAATCTTACATAAATATATGATTTTCAATATTGCTTTTTTTAAAAAAATAAACATAGTTTACCCCAACCTCTATCAACAAAAGCAATAATATGCAGGCAGATGGGACTCTTAAATCACGCATACATCCTTATTGTAAACAAGAACGATGAACCTGTTTTTACAATGTAAATACGGCCACCTAGACTATGTTCATAGAATAACATTATCGTGTTAGGAATTGGCCACCATTAACGGAAACCTTTTCTCTCCAATAATCTAGCAGATCACGCATCGTGGTTTCAAAGCTTATTTGCGGCTCCCAACACGTATGAGCCTTGAATTTTCTACAATCAGGCACTTGTAAATCGGCATCGATAGGTCTTAACCTTTCGGGATCTACTTCAACCTTTATCAGATCCTTTTTAGTCGAAAAAGAAATCAAAGTATTTAAAGTATCGCCAACTTCACACGTATACGAGCCGCCGATATTATAATATTCTCCCGCAACGGGGTTAACGGTAACCAACATATAATAAGCCCTTACCGCATCTCTTACGTCGGCATAAGTTCTCAAAGATTTTAGATTCCCCACTTTCACTACGGGCGGTATTAACCCTCTTTCTATCATTGCAATCTGTTTGGCAAAGGTTGACTCGTGAAATACATCACCGCGGCGCGGACCTGTGTGCGTAAACATTCTTGTTGTCATTACCGTCATACCATACGCTTCGGCATAATATCTGCCAAGTAAATCCGTTCCGACTTTGGAAATTGCATAAGGAGAGGCCGGGTGAAACGGGCACTCCTCGTGGATGCCCGTTTCGGGTTTTTTGTGTGCCGGAATTTTTTCGAATACTTCAGAAGAAGCACATACGTGAACTACGGGTTTATAGTCTGAATCCGCTTCCATGGCAGATCTGATTGCTTCCAACAGTCTGCACGTACCCAAGATATTGGTGTTTAGAGTGTCAATGGGGGCAGTAAAACTTGTTAAAGGATAGCTCTGTGCCGCCAAATGAAAAACATAATCGGGTTTAACTTTATTTATAACTGCGATTAAAGATATTTCATCGTTTAAGTCGGCGTAGTCAAAATAAACTCGGTCATGATTGTTAACCCTCATCAATAAATGGCTCACATTATCCAAAGGGCTACGCCAGCGACATACCCCGTAAATATCCCAGTCCGTATTCGCAAGCAAGTAATCTGCCAGATGCGAACCAACCATACCCGTGATACCAGTAATCAGTGCTTTTTTCATTTTATAAACTCCTTTTGAATTTTTATTGTAAAGCTTTCTCTGTCGAGGATATTAAGGCTGTAAAGATATCGACTCATCATTTGAGTAATTTTAGGTCTGTTGACAAAAAATTGCTCGTCAGGAATTTTCACATCATATTTAAGTGATCCGTGAAAAATTCTGTTAAGCTCATCGGCAATGCGTATTCTGCTAACCAATTCCGTCCCCGCAACGTTTAATAATGCTGACGGAAATTCCTCCCAATGTTGCAAAAGCCATATCACAGTTTTTACTACATCACGCACTGTTATACAGTTCCTGTAAAAAGGATGAAATATTTCCGCTGTTACAGATTCTTTAATGCATCTTAAACAATAAGAAACAAATTTATCTTTTTCAGATACGACGTATGACAATCTTATTGCCTTAAACCCTCTTTCATTTTTGAAGTTTGCTTCTATGGCTTGCTTCATTTTTCCATATGGAGTGATTGCATGTGTTTCGCTTAGCTCGTCGAATAACGTATCACTTTCGCCGAAAATGGCATCACTTGAAAAGAATAGCACCTTGCAATTTCTTTTTAGCACTTCGGAAATAAAATTAGAAGTGCCTATCACATTTATTTTCCAACATAAATCAAACTCCTGCGCACATCTGTCGGGACTTGATATTGCCGCAGTAAAAATAACAAAATCAACGTTTTGCAAAACGTCATAGTCAAAGAGCTCCGCGCAGTTTAGATTAAGAAAATAATCAGATTCGGGAGTTTGATCTATTTTTATAACTTCTATATCCTGTTCCGTAAACTTATCAAGTAAATAGCCTGCAATGTAGCCAGAACTGCCGATTAACGCAATTTTTAACTTTCTTTTCATCTCTTTCCGTTTATCCGAAAAATCTCTCTTCTAACATAAGGCACAGGCAATGATACACCGGCAGGTGCAATTCTTGGATCATGTATGTCTCCGTTTCGGGGACTTGAATGGCAACATCTGCAACTTTTGCGAGTTCGCCGCCTTTCGCGCCGGTCAATCCGATTACTTTCATCCCCAACGCGCGCGCAACAACGGTGGCATTCATAACATTTTTGGAATTGCCGGACGTGGAAATGCCGAGGAAAACATCCCCCGACTTCCCATAACCGTATAACTGTTGCGCATAGGTCAAAAGCCCGCCGTTTGCGACATCGTTGATATATGCCGTATTCAATCCGGGGTGGGAATCCAGTGCGATGGCGGAGAGTCCGCCCTGCAATTTCTCGGCGAGTTCCGCACCGCGTTCCCCATCGATTGCCTTCAATTTGTCGGCAAATTTGGCAGAGCATTTGCGGGCGCCCTTAAATCCCTTCATGAGTTCTCCCACGATGTGCTCGGCGTCCGCACAACTTCCGCCATTCCCCGCGATCAACAACTTATGCCCCGTAGTGAAGCATTCTTCCAGAATTTCATATGCCTGTTGAATGCTATCCTTGCACACCGACAAAACAGGGTACCTGTTGATAAGTGTTTCCAGTTGGTTCATTCGATCCCCTCCAAAGCAAATATTTTTTCTACGCATTCTGATAGATTTTCGCCCGAGACGTCCGCCCCGAACTCACCTTTGATCTGCGCCGTTTTGCAGCCCGCATTTTTTCCGCAAGCCACGTCCGTTTCACCGTCTCCTATCATCCAAGAATGCGCCAAATCGATATTAAAATCTTCAGCCGCTCGCAAAATCAAACCCGGTTTCGGTTTACGGCAATCGCAGTCGATTTTCAGTTCCTTAACTTCGCCGGCATAACCACTATCGGGATGATGAGGGCAGAAGTAGATCGCATCGAGATACGCACCTTCTGCTCCGAGCAAAGTCTCCATTTTATTGTGGATGCTTTCGAGCTCGCCGAAAGAGACCTCGCCTCTCGCGATCACGGGCTGATTGGTGATCACGATCGCCAAGTATCCGCTTTCGTTGATTTTTTTGATTGCGGCAGAGGCCCCTTCCTCCAATACAAAATCGTCGATATTTCTCAAAAATCCGACGTATTTGTTCACGGTGCCGTCCCGATCCAAAAAAATCGCCCTTTGTTTCTTCTTCAAATTCTTTGCAGAGACGATCCCCTCTGCAAAATCGCGGCAAACGCCATAGTATCTCTCCGGCGTTCCCATATCCTTGACATACTCCGGACTGTCATATGCGAACATTTGCCCCGTTCCCGCGAGAGGTTTGAGAAGATTTCTGTCCAAGTCTATTTTAGTGCAATTCGGCTGATTTGTCAATAATCGGGGGGATATAACATGAAGACCGGCATTCACGCGATTTTTATAATACCGCGGGCGCACATCCTCCTTGTTGAGCCATTGCGTAACGGCACCGTTCGCGTCGGCAACAATGAGACTGCTGTCATACGGGTGACTGTTTGGATGGGTGAACAGCGTCGCCAGCCCGCCGCGCTTATTGTGATAAGCAACGAACCGATTGAAATCGACGTCAAAGATGGCGTCGCCGTTCAGCAATAAAAAGTCACTTTGTAGCTGGTCTCTTATTTTGAACAATGCGCCGGCGTTTCCGAGCGGTTCGCGCTCAAAATAATATTCGATACGCACGCCGAACTTGCGCCCGTCGCCGAAATAATCACGAATGATGTCGCCGAGGTAGCCTACCGTCAATATGATGTCGTCGAAGCCCTGCATACGCAAGCATTCGATTTCGCGCTCAAGCACAGGTTTTTCCCCGATTCTTATCATCGGCTTGGGAATATCGCTTGCGACGGAAGAAATTCGCGTCCCCCTTCCGCCCGCCATGATCACTGTTTTCATTTTTCTCTGCGGCTCTCTACGTCGTAAAATTCAGGAGTGTAATATACAATTTGCGTTCCGCCGTCCTCAAACTCGAACGGAACATAGAGCAATTTTTCCATG